>CANOCD010000012.1 GCA_947564495.1 uncultured Angelakisella sp.
ACTACCCTGCAAATACGCCTTTACAGGGCGTTTTGCAATATCAGCCTCTGGCCCGAGAAAAGGCGGGGCCCGCCAGGGACCCGCCGTCCCCGCTAAAGGCCGCCGGTAGGCGGCCCCTCTTGCTGGGCCCTCGATGACACCGCAAGGTAGGGGAAGGCCGCCTGCGGGCGGCCACCTCTCCGGCCTCTGCGGAGGCCACCTCCCCTTTCAGGGGAGGCACGGCCTAAGAGCCGCCTTCGGCGGTTGGCCGTGAAGGGTGCTTGCCGCTGACTTTCAGTACAAAAGCAAAGCCGTCGCCTTCGCCAGGGCCTCCCCTGAAAGGGGAGGTGGTCCGAAGGACCGGAGAGGTGCCGCCGGAGGCGGCCCTACAGCCTTGCGGTCACCGCCATCTCCCCTAACCCGCCAGCCCACACGTTCCGGATTCGGCCCCAGCCGGGGCCTGTCCGGAAGGCCAGCGACTACAAGCCGAAAGCGAGGGGCGCTCCTGCGGCTGGGTACCGGTGCAGTCTCGTTACCGGCCGCAGGTTGTCACTTCGACAAAGCAAAGCCGGGGAAGGGTAACTTGCGACCCTTTCCCGGCTTCGTTGTTTTTTCCTGCGGCCTGGTTTTAATAGGCCCGTTTTCGTTTGGTCGTTCGGTCAGCGGCCCGGTCCATACGTCCGTACAGACAGCCACCGCCTAGGGGCATTTCGCCCGCTGCGGCGGGCGACCAGGGCGTCGCCCTGGACCTGTGCCCTAACGGGACTACGTCCCTTCGGGCACGTGGGCTACGCCCAGTCCTTTGAAAAAGGGCGGCCCTAAACTTTGCCTGTCTCGGACTTTACCTTGTGCTTAGCCTTACCCCCGGAACCGATCCAGCTTCCGGTAAGACGTATGCAGCACCTGGTGCGCCACATGGCTCCCCGGCGTCTTGAGGAACTCCTTGTAGATCTGCTTCAGCACCGGGTTCTCATGGGACTTCCGGATCGGCAGGTTCTTGTCCTCCTCGTACAGCGCCGCCGCCCGCAGGGACTTAAGATCCACCCAGTTGCGGATTCGGGCCGGCTGCACCGGCTGCCCGCCGCCGTTGACACAGCCCCCCGGGCACCCCATGATCTCAATGAAGTGGTAGGTCTTTTCCCCGCTCTTGATGCTGTCCAGCACCCGCTTGGCGTTGGCAAGCCCCGAGGCTACCGCCACGTTCAGGGTCAGATCCCCCACCTGGTAGGTGGCCTCCTTGACCCCCTCGACCCCACGGACCTCCACGAAGTCCACAGGGGCGGCATCGCTGCCGGTGAGCCATTCCGCCGCCGTGCGGAGGGCCGCCTCCATGACGCCGCCGGTGGCCCCGAAGATGGCCGCCGCCCCGGTGGAGACCCCCATGGGGTCGTCAAACTCTTCATCGGGCAGGTTGGCGAAGTTGATCCCCGCCCGGTCGATCATCCGGGCAAGCTCCCGGGTGGTCAGGGCCACGTCCACGTCGGGGACCCCCGCCGCCGCCTCGTCCTCCCGGGCCACCTCGAACTTCTTGGCGGTGCAGGGCATGATGCCCACCACAAAGATGTCCTTGGGGTCCAGCCCCATCCGCTTGGCGTACCAGGTCTTGGTCAGGGCGCCGAACATCTGCTGGGGGGATTTGCAGGTGGAAAGGTTCTCCACGAACTCGGGGTAGTAATGCTCGCAGTAGTTGACCCAGCCGGGGGAGCAGGAGGTGATCATGGGCAGGGTGCCGCCCTTCTTGATCCGCTCCACCAGCTCGTTGGCTTCCTCCACGATGGTGAAGTCCGCCGCCAGGTCGGTGTCAAAGACCCCGTCGAAGCCCAGCCGCCGCAGGGCGGAGACCATCTTGCCCTTGACGTTGGTGCCGATGGGCATATCGAAGGCTTCGCCCAGGGTGACCCGGATGGAGGGCGCCGTCTGGACCACCACGTGCTTAGAGGGGTCGGAAAGGGCCCGCCACACGTCCTTGGTGTTGTCCTTTTCGGCGATGGCCCCGGTGGGGCAGACCACCACGCACTGTCCGCAGGAGACGCAGGCCACGTCGGCCAGGCTCTGCTCAAAGGCGCAGCCGATGTGGGTGGCAAAGCCCCGGTCGTTGGGGCCGATGACCCCCACCGCCTGCCACTTCTGGCAGGCCGCCACGCACCGGCGGCAGAGGACGCACTTGTCGTTGTCCCGGTACATATGCTTGGCGGTGTCGTCAAACTCGTGCTTGGGGTTCTCCCCGGCGTAAACGTCCTCGTCGTAAACGCGGAAGTCCTTGCACAGCTTCTGCAGCTCGCAGTTGCCGCTGCGGACGCAGGAAAGGCACTTCTTCTTGTGGGTGGAAAGGATCAGCTCCAGGTCGATCTTGCGGGAGGCGAACACCCGCTTGGAGTTGGTCAGCACCTCCATCCCCTCGGCCACCGGGTAGACGCAGGAGGCCACCAGGTTCTTCATCCCCTTGACCTCCACCACGCAGATGCGGCAGGCGCCGATCTCGTTGATGTCCTTCAGGAAGCAGAGGGTGGGGATGTCGATGGCCAGCTTCCGGGCCGCCTCCAGGATGGTGGTCCCCTCGGGCACCGTCACCGGGAGACCGTTGATCGTTAAATTCACCATTTTCATGACTGCAGTCTCCTCCTTACTTCTTCACGATGGCCCCGAAGCGGCACTTTTCGATGCAGACGCCGCACTTGACGCACTTTTCGGGGTCGATGACGTGGGCTTCCTTCACCTTGCCGGTGATGGCCCCGGTGGGGCAGTTCCGGGCGCAGAGGGTGCAGCCCTTGCACTTATCGGGAAGGATCTGGATGGTGAGGAGGCTCTTGCAGACCCCGGCGGGGCAGCGCTTTTCCACAATGTGGGCGATGTACTCATCCCGGAAGTATTTGAGGGTGGAAAGCACCGGGTTGGGGGCCGTCTGGCCCAGGCCGCAGAGGGCGTTTTCCTTGATGTGGTAGCACAGCGTCTCCAGCTTGTCCAGGTCCTCCATGGTGGCCTTGCCCTTGGTGATCTTGTCCAGCAGCTCGTAAAGGCGCTTGGTGCCGATGCGGCAGGGGGTGCATTTGCCGCAGCTCTCGTCCACGGTGAACTCCAGGAAGAACTTGGCGATGTCCACCATACAGGTGTCCTCGTCCATGACGATGAGGCCGCCGGAGCCCATCATGGATCCGATCTCGATGAGGTTGTCGTAGTCCACCGGGATGTCCAGGTACTGGGCGGGGATGCAGCCGCCGGAGGGGCCGCCGGTCTGGGCGGCCTTGAACTTCTTCCCATTGGGGATGCCGCCGCCGATCTCCTCCACGATCTCCCGCAGGGTGGTGCCCATGGGGACCTCCACCAGGCCGGTGTTGTGGATCTTGCCGCCCAGGGCGAAAACCTTGGTGCCCTTGGACTTTTCGGTGCCGATGGAAGAGAACCACTCGGGCCCTTTGAGGATGATCTGGGGGACGTTGGCGTAGGTCTCCACGTTGTTGAGGATGGTGGGCTTGCCGAACAGGCCCTTCACCGCCGGGAAGGGGGGACGGGGGCGGGGCTCGCCCCGGCGGCCCTCGATGGAGGTCATGAGGGCGGTCTCTTCGCCGCAGACAAAGGCCCCGGCGCCCAGGCGGATGTCAATATCGAAGTTGAAGCCGGTGCCCAGGATGTTCTGGCCCAGAAGGCCCAGCTCCCGGGCCTGGCCGATGGCCACCTGGAGCCGCTTGACGGCGATGGGGTACTCGGCCCGGACGTAGATGTAGCCCTGCTGGGCCCCGATGGCGTAACCGGCGATGGCCATAGCCTCCAGCACCACGTGGGGGTCGCCCTCCAGGACGGAGCGGTCCATGAAGGCGCCGGGGTCGCCCTCGTCGGCGTTGCAGCAGACGTATTTGATCCCCTTGGGCTGGGCCGCCGCAAAGGCCCACTTCCGGCCGGTGGGGAAGCCGCCGCCGCCCCGGCCCCGGAGGCCGGAATCCAGGATGCACTGGACCACCTGCTCGGGGGTCATCTCGGTGAGGGCCTTGCCCAGGGCCATGTAGCCGTCATAGGCGATGTATTCGTTGATGTTCTCCGGGTCGATGACGCCGCAGTTTTTCAGGGCGACCCGCATCTGCTTTTTGTAGAACTGGGTCTCCCCCAGGCTCTTGACGGTGTCCTCCTGGACCGTCTCGGAGTACAAAAGGCGCTTGACGATGCGGCCTTTCAGGAGGTGCTCCTCCACGATCTCCGGAACGTCCTCGGGCTTGACCTGGGAGTAGAAGGCGCCCTCGGGGTAGACCACCACGATGGGGCCCAGGGCGCAGAGGCCGAAGCAGCCGGTCTTGATGACCTTGATCTCTTTTTCCAGCCCGGCGGAGGCCAGCTCCCGCTCAAAGGCGGTGATGATCCGGGCGCTGCCGGAAGATGTGCAGCCGGTGCCGCCGCAGACCAGGACATGGGAACGGAACATAGCTCATCCTCCCTTCTATCAGCCCTGGGCGCCGCTGGCGCCGATGGTGTACTCGGTGACAGGGGTGCCGTTGACCAGATGCTGGCTGACGATGGCGGGGACCATGCCGGGGGTGACCTTGACGTAGGTCACCTTCTCCTTGCCGGGCTCAAAGACCTCCACCACCGGCTCGTACTGGCAGATGCCGATGCAGCCGGTCTGGCCCACCGCCACGTTGGAAAGGCCCCTTTTGGCCACTTCCTCGGTGAAGGCGGCCAGGACGGGACGGGCGCCGGCGGCGATGCCGCAGGTGGCCATCCCCACCACCACCCGGATGCTGCTGTCATCGTCGTGGCGGATTCCCACACGGCCTTTCATCTGCTCCCGAAGGGCCTGGAGTTCTGCTAAACTTTTCATGGATGATGTATCCTCCCTTGTTTCTCTCTGTGGTATGTCATTCGTTCGCCAGAAGCTCGGCGGTGTTCTCCCGGAGGTAGTCCCCCAGGAAGCCAAGGACCTCGGGGGAATCCAGGGGGACCTCCCCCAGGATCTCCCGGAACTGGCGGGTGTCCATCACCATCTCCCGGCCATCCTTCCGCCGGGTGTACACCCAGTCGATATGCGGGTTGCACTGGACCAGGGTGGAGACGGTGCCGTTCATATCCCCCAGGGGCATCCGGTCGATGTTGGTGAGCCCAAAAGTCGCCGTCACCGTGGTGCCCTCCCCCGGCTGGCTCTGGATGGTCAGGTCCCCGCCGGAAAGCTGTGCGGCCATCCGGAAGAAGGGGACCCCCAGCCCCACCTTGCGGGTGGTGCGGGTGGTGTAGAAGGGGTCGATGACGGTCTGGACCTGCTCCGGGGTCATGCCTTTGCCGTTGTCCCGGATGACGATGGTCAGCCGGTCGGCGGCGGTGTCCTCCTCCACGGTGATCTCCACCAGGGAGGCGCCCGCCCGCACCGAGTTTTCGGCCACGTCCAGGACGTTGAGGGAAAGCTCCTGCATCATAACAGGGCCCCCTCCTTTAGGCGTTCTGGTACTTGGCCAGGATGCCGTCGATGTCGTCGGGGACCAGGCGGCCATAGACGTCGTCGTTGACGGTCATGACCGGGGCCAGGCCGCAGGCGCCCACGCACCGGCAGGCCTCCAAAGAGAACTCCCCGTCGGGGGTGCACTCCCCGGTGGTGATGCCCAGCTTTTCCTGGAGCTTGGCGTAGACATCCCCGGAGCCCTTGACATAGCAGGCGGTGCCCAGGCAGACCGAGACCTTGTACCGGCCTTTGGGGTTGAGGGAAAACTGGGAATAGAAGGTGGCCACCCCGTAGACCTCCTCCAGGGAGACCCCCATGGTGGAGGCGATGATTTCCATCACCTCGATGGGAAGGTAGCCGTAGATCTCCTGGGCGCCTTGCAGGACAGGCATCAGGGCGCCGTCCTGGTCCCGCAGCCGCTGGATGAGAGCCCGGAGTTCCCGCTCCTGGTTCTCGGTCCCCTTAAAGGGGAGCTTGCAGACACGATTTGACATTGTTCTCCGTTCCTCCTTCGGATACTCTCCGCCGGGGGCCGGACCAGGCGCAAGGGTGAGCGCCAAAGCCGGCCGCCGGTCCTCTCCGTTGCCATTTTCGCCGCCCGTCCCGGGCCCCGTCCGGGGGATAGGGAAGCGGCTTTCCGCAGGTTTGACATTATTATAACATAGGGAACGCTGGATTTCCATAGCAGGAAGCCCTTTTTGTAAAATTTTCCGGGCGGGCTAGCGCCCGCTGGCACACCCTACGGGAGGCTGTGCGGGGGCCTGGCTTGTGCCTGGAGTCGGAGGCTGCGGAAGGCGGCAGGCTGTAGGGCTCCTTTGCCAGGCCGCAATCGAGACAGGCAAAGTTTAGGGCCGCCCTTTTCAAAGGGCGGTAGGTCCAGGGCGACGCCCTGGTCGCCCGCCGCAGCGGGCGAAATGTCCCTAGGCGGTGGCGGTCTGTAGGGCGTATAGACCGGGCCGCCGAACCAAGGCCGCAAACCTATAAAACCAGGCCGCACGGAAAATAACAAAGCCGGGGAAGGGTTGCAAGTGACCCTTCCCCGGCTTTGTTTTCTCGAAGTGACAACCTGCGGCCGGTAACGAGACTGCACCCACACCCAGCCGCAGGAGCGCCCCTCGCTGGCGCCCTGTAGGCGCTGCCCTTCCGGACAGGGCCCCCGCAGGGGGCCCGAATCCGGAACGCACGGACCAGCGGCCAAGAACCCCGCCAGGCAACGCTCAAACCCGCCTCGCCCCGTCACCCCTCCGGCAGCACATTCCGCCTCAAACTGGTGTAAGCCAGCAGAATATAAATCCCGTAGATGAAGAAGAACACCGCCACCGAAGTGACCAGGATCACCCACGGGCTGGAAGCCCCCACCATCACCCCGGGCTCGGGCAGCCGGGCCAGATGAAGAATAAACGGTACCCCGATGAGCAGGGGCGGCAGAGCCGGCAGAGCGTAGTACACAGCGAACTGGACCCCCAAAGCCCGGGCCATCTCCCGGCGGACCATACCCAGCTTTTGCAGAAGGGCGAACTGCTTCCTGTACCGCTCCACCTCACTGAGCTGCTGGATGGTAAGAATGGTGGCTGCGGTCATGGTGAGAGCCAACGCCAGGTAGTAGAGGGGAAAAACACAGAGGGCGGTCTGGGAAGCCACCTCCGCCTCCGCCTGGGCCTTGGTGGTGATGGTGTCCCCAAGACCGGTGCCCTCCCAGATCTTGTCCATCACCACGGTGAGGTTGTAGAAGTCCTCAAAGGGGACCGGCTCCCTGGTCTTGGCGGCGTAGGCCGTGTGGTTGACAGCCAGCCCCTCCGCCGCCTCATCGGGGACCACCAGGATGTACCCCCGGCCGTTCTCTCCCTCGCTTTGGGAGAGATGCTCGGCGTGGACGCCCCCCGGCCGGAGGGTGAGGTCCCCCAGGGTGACGGGCTGGTCATAGGCTTTCAGAATGTCCTCCAGGTAGCCCATACAGTGGAGAAGGTACTGCCCCTCCCCCAGCTCCACCGGGGGATACCCGGCGACGGACCGCAGGGCGGCGTAGTCGCTCCACCGGAGGACCGGGTCCCGGTCGAAGTTGAAATAGTGGTAGACCGTCTTGGATTCCAGGTAGTCCCGGACCCTGTGGTCCTCGGCAAGATATACCTGGTAGGATACCGACTCCTCCACCGGGATGTGGTCCCGGATGTAGTCCTGATAGAGGCTGTAGTCCCGGTCCTTCCCCTCCATGCCCAGGTAGAGGTCGAAGCAGGCGGTGTCCGACGCCCGGCCCAGGAACAGCCCCCGGAACACCAGCCCCGTCCCTTCGGAGATGAGGGTGGCGGTGAAGATCATGGCCAGGGCGGCCATGAGGGCCCCCATGGTGGCCAGCTTGGCGGTGAGGGTCCGGAACACCAGGAGGTTCTGCCCCCGGTACTTCCGGGCGGGACGGCGGTCGAAGAAGGCGGGCACCCCCGAGGCGAAGCTGAGGAAGAAGGCGAACAGGGCCACGATGAGGCACCCCGCCCCGGCGGTGGCCACGGGGAGGCTGGAGACCATGAGGAGGGCCGTCCCCAGGATGCCCAGGAGAATGGACCCGGTAAAGATCCAGACCCGGCCCTTCCCGGTGCGGATCACCGCCCCCTCGTTCTGCCGGTCGGAGTAGATCAGGTCGTGGATGTTGGCCCTGCGGATGTACCTGCGGCTCCGGCCCAGGGCCCGGAGGTAGATGAGGCCGAAGCAGGCCGCTGTCAGCAGGACGGCGGGGAGGGAGAATCCAAGGGCCAGGCGGTAGGTCTGGCCAAAGAGGGCGAAGGTCATGGCCCGGAGCATTTGGTAGAGAAGTCCCCCCAGGGCGACGCCCAGGCCCAGGGCGCAGCCCCCCACGGCCAGGTTCTCCAGGAAGAAAAGCCGGGCCACCTGGCCGCTCTCCAATCCCACCAGGAGATAGAGGCCCAGCTCCCGCCCCCGGCGGCGGAGCATGAACCGGGTGGCGTAGGCCACCAGCCAGCCAAAAACGCAGACCACCACGACGTCCGCCAGGGCTACCATCACCGGCAGCATGGAAAGGCCGGTGGAGAGGGTGGCGATCTCCCGGGAAAAGACCAGGGCGTTGAAGGAGTAGAGGAGGGCGGCGGCCATCACCACCGTGACGAAGTACACCAGGTAATCTTTGGCCTGGCGCTTGGCGTTACGCAGGGAGAGCTTAGATAACGTCACTGACATCACCCCCCAGCGCCGCCAGCACGTCCAAGATCTCGTGGTAAAAGACAGGCCGCCCCCGATCCCCTCGGAACAGCTCGTTAAAGACCCGGCCATCTTTGAGGAACAGCACCCGCCCGGCATAGCTGGCGCTGTAGGCGTCGTGGGTGACCATCAAAATGGTGGCCCCCGGGTCCCGGTTCACGGCGGTCATCAGTTCCAGCAGGTTCTTGGATGCTTTGGAATCCAACGCCCCGGTGGGCTCGTCGGCCAGGAGGAGGGACTGCCCCGCCACCATGGCCCGGGCGCAGGCGGCCCGCTGCTTCTGCCCCCCGGAGACCTGGTAGGGGAATTTTTCCAGAATGTCGATGATGCCCAGCTTCCGGGCCATCTCCCGGACCCGGCCCTGGACCTCCCCCGGGTCCCGGTGGTTCAGGGCCAGGGCCAGGCCGATGTTCTCCTCGATAGTGAGGGTGTCCAGGAGGTTGAAGTCCTGAAAGACGAAGCCCAGCCGCTCCCGGCGGAACCGGGCCAGCTCGGCCTCGGAGAGCTCGTCCACCCGGACCCCGTCCAGGAGGATGCTCCCGGCGCTCACCCGGTCGATGGTGGAGACGCAGTTGAGAAGGGTGGTCTTGCCCGACCCGGAAGCCCCCATGATGGCCAGGAACTCCCCATCCTTCACCTGAAAGCTCACCCGGTCCAGGGCCTTGGTGACGTTGTTCTTGCTCCCGTAGTATTTTTCGATGTTCTGTACCTGTAACATTGCGGCGACCTCCTTTGTCTGTGGCTCTATGATACACCAAAAACAAAGGCCCTTGTATCCAAGTCGGTTTCATTTTCCTTACAGTTCCGTAAGGTCCTCCCGGGACGGAAAAGTGAGGGTGACGGTGGTCCCCTCCCCCTCCTCCGAGGCGATGGACAGGCCCAGTTCCAGAAAACCGGCCAGCTTTTTGCAGAGGTAGAGGCCCATCCCGGTGGAACTCCCCCGGGTCCTGCCGTTGCTGCCGGTGAAGCCCCGGTCAAAGACCCGGGACAGCTCCCAGGCGGGGATGCCCATGCCGTTGTCCCGGATGATGAGCTGGGTCTGTTTCCCCAGGGGCCGGGCCGTCAGGGTGATGACCGGCTCCTCCCTCCGGTACCGGGCGGAGTTTTGGAGCAGCTGGCCCAGGAGGAAGGCGGCCCACTTCTCGTCGGTGTAGACGGGGCGGTCCAGCCCCTGGGTCTCCACCCGGACCCCCTGCTGGATGAGAAGGGAGCGGTGGGTCTCGATGGCCCGGGCGGCGATCTCCCCCAGGTCCACCTGGCGGAGGAGGCAGTCCCGCTCCGGGCTTTGGGCCCGGGCGTAGAAAAGGGCCCGCTCGATGTGGGCCTCGATCTGGGAGAGCTCCGCCAGGAGCTTCCGCCGGGTCTCCCCGTCCAGCTCCCGGCAGATGAGCCGGGCGGCGGTGACAGGGGTCTTGACCTCGTGGACCCAGCGTTCCACATACTCCCGGTATTCCCCCTGGGAGGCCCGGGCGTCGGAGACCGCCCCGGCCATGGCCCGCCCCGCCCGGCGGCAGAGGTCAAAGAGCCGCCGCTCGTAGAGGTCCCCGGGGGCCGGGGCGCACTCGGCAAAGAGGTACTTCTGGTCCAGCCCCTCCAGGACGGCCTCCAGCTCCCGGAGCCTGTTCCGCTGGCGGAGGAAGTCGGCGGTCTGGACCCCCAGAAAGACCAGGAGCAGGGGGATACCCAGGAGGGCCAGCACCCCGGGTTGGGTCCCGGTGGCCAGAAGGAAGGCTCCCCCCAGAAGGAGGCAGAGGAGCAGGAGGGCCACCCGCCCCAGGCGGTCGGAGAGAAATTCCCGGAAGGTCATAGCTGATACCCCATTCCCCGGCGGGTCTTGATGGCGCCGGCCAGCCCCAGCTCAGCCAGTTTTCCCCGCAGCCGGGTCATATTGACGCTGAGGGTGTTGTCGTCGATGTAGATCTGGCTGTCCCAGAGAGTCTCCACAAGGTCGGCCCGGGAGACGATCTTCCCGGCCCGCTCCATGAGGCAGGCCAGGATCTGGTGTTCGTTCCGGGTCAGCTGGGCGGTCCGCCCGTTGGCCGAGACTGTCCCCTTGGTCAGGCTGAGGCGCAGCCCCCCGGCCTCCAGGGTGTCCGCTGGTTCGCTTCCCCCGCCCCTTCGGCGGAGGACGGCTTTGATCCGGGCCAGGAGGACCGGGATGCTGTAGGGCTTGGTGATGTAGTCGTCGCCCCCCAGGCTCAGGGCCCGGACCTCGTCCAGGCCGGAGTCCCGGCTGGTGACGAAGATCACCGGGGCGGGGGTGACCTTCCGCAAGGCGGCGCAGAGGGAGAAGCCGTCCCGCCCGGGGAGCCCGATGTCCAGGAGGACGAGGTCGGGGCGGGCGTCGGCGGCTTGGGTCGGGACGTCGGTGAAGTCGGTGACGGGGAGGGGGGCGTAGCCTTCGTTTTCCAGCAGGAGGGCCAGCTCCTCCCGGATGGCGGGGTCGTCCTCTATGATCAGGATCTTTTCCATGGCGGGGGGCTCCTTCTTTTTGGGATGTGGTGTGGGTATATTGTACGACTTTTTGGGGGGCGGGCGCAAGGGCTTTAAGTTGAAAGCCGCCTTTCTCTTTGTTTCTTGTGGTTCCGAAAACCTTGGTGAAAAACCGGGGAGGGGGTATTCTCCATCGTGGCATGGCGGTGAGTGCCTCTGTTATCCCAGGTCCGTCCGTTCCGGATTCGGCCCCAGCCGGGGCCTGTCCGGAAGGGCAGCGCCTACAGGGCGCCAGCGAGGGGCGCTCCTGCGGCTGGGTGCGGGTGCAGTCTCGTTACCGGCCGCAGGTTGTCACTTCGAGAAAACAAAACCGGGGAAGGGTAACTTGCGGCCCTTCCCCGGCTTTGCTATTTTTTGTGCGGCCTGGTTTTATAGATTTGCGGCCTTGGTTCGGCGGCCCGGCCCATACGACCTACAGACCGCCACCGCCTAGGGGCATTTCGCCCGCTGCGGCGGGCGACCAGGGCGTCGCCCTGGACCTACCGCCCTTTGAAAAGGGCGGCCCTAAACTTTGCCTGTCTCGATTTTTACCTTGCGGTCGGCCTTACTCCTGCCCCCCATTGATCGACACAAACGGGTTCACGCTGTCCCCCATCACCTGGGGATACTTCCCGTCCCATTTCTGCACCCGCTGCAACTCAATGTACTCCGGGCTCTGCTGTAACTGCTTCTGGATCGCCTCGATGGCATAAGCCTCGGCGTCCGCCCGGATCTTCTGGCTCTCCGCCTCCGCCTGGGCCTCGATCACCGTCTGCCTCGCCAGCTCCTCCTTCTCCTTGGTCTTGTTCTGCATTTTGAGGGCCTCCTGCTCGGCCACCACCTTGGCCCGGATCGCCTCCTCGAACCCGTCCTCAAAGTCCAGGTTCTCAATGGCAAAGGACACCACGATGATCCCGCTCTGCCCCAGGCTCTCCCGCAGCTTCTCCTCGATGCTCTCCTGGACCACCGTCCGGTTCTGCACCAGGTCCTCCGCCTTGTACTGCCCGATCTCGTTCTTCACGATGGACTGCATCTGGGGGATGAGCAGCTTGGATTCCACGTTGCCGATGCCGATGTTCCGGATGATATTGGAAAGCTCCGACCGGTCATAAACGTAGTTCAGCTTGGTCTGGATGCCCTCCACCGTCTGGGTGTCCTTGGTGTAGGCGTTGGCGTCCATCTGGTACATCTGCTCCCGCACATCCACCTGGCGG
>CANOCD010000013.1 GCA_947564495.1 uncultured Angelakisella sp.
AAAATTCAAAACCAACAGTGTCAATAATGCGAAATGGGACTTCATCACATTAGTGGATGGAAAGCTCCTTTGTTGTTCCACTAGTTCCAAAACCTGTAACAGCTTGCTTTTCACCAAGCACAGCGTTAATTAGAGTGGATTTCCCAACGCCAGAGTTTCCAATCACTAAGACATTACCCTTTTTTTCCATACTACACCCACCTAACTCAAAATAAAAACAACCACAACAATTATACAAAATGCTTTAGTTTTCGTCAAGCAATTTGTGTTATTTTGTCGAAGGTCAAACCCCAGTGACCCCGCCCTCCCTCCCCGCATAGGATAAGAAAAAAGATCCTTTGGGGAGAAGGAGGAAGGGCAGGATGACACAGACGCTTCGGTATTTCTTGGGCGCCAACAGCCCCCAGGGCCCGGTTTCCCGGCTGGACCAGCTGGAGGAGGGGGTCCGGCGGTGCTGGGTGGTGACGGGGGGCTCCGCCCGGGGGCGGGCCCTGGTCCTTTCCCGGGCGGCGGAGGCTTTGGGGGAAACAGAGCCCCGGGAGGAGATGCTCTCCCTCCACAGCCCGGAAGAGCTGGCGGGGGTGCTGTTCCCCGCCCGGGGGCTCTCCGCCGCCGGGGAGGGGCTGCCCCTCCGCTGCCCCGGGGGGATGGAGCGGGTGGTCTCCCTCTGGGACTGCCTGGACCAGGACCGCCTCTTTGCCCAAAAGGAGGAGCTCCTCCGGCTGACCCGGGAGGAAAAGCGCCTCCGGGGGGATGCCGGGGGCTACCTCTACGCCGCCGGGGCCCTCATGGGGGAGCTGGCCTCCCTGGGGTGGTCCGCCATGGACCGGGAGAAGCTGCTGGCCTACGCCCGGGGACTGGCCTCCCGGGAGTTCCCCCGCCCCAGGGGGGACGGAAAGCGGGGCCGGGAGTCAGCACGGTTTCTCTCCGCCCTCACCGGGGAGGGCCCCGTCCTTCTCCGGGAGACGGCGGCCCTGGCGGCCCCCCGGACCATCGCCATCGAGGACAACTGGGGGGCGGTGTCCAACGCCCTCCTGGAGGCCCTCCGGGAGCTGGCCCTGGAGGCTGGGCTGGATGTGGTCTCCTGCCACTGCCCCCTTTTCCCCTTCACCAAGCTGGAGTACCTGTTCCTCCCTGGCCCGGGGCTGGGCTTTTTCGCCAAAAACCCCGGCAACGCCAAGGAGCTGGAGGGTCTGGCGGAGCGGACCATCCACGCCAGCCGCTTCTCCCGGATGGATCTCCTTCGGGAGCGCAGGGCCAGGACCGGGTTCCTGCGAAAGGCCGCCGCCGGGATGCTGGACCAGGCCGGGGAGGTGCTGGCCCGGGCCCAGGCAGTCCGCCGGGAGAGGGACGGCATTTATCACGCCGCCATGGATCAGGACGCCCTGGAGGAGATCGCCCGGCGGACGGCGGGGGAGATCAAAAAGGCGGCCCTGGAATAGAGCAAAAAGAGCCCCGGAGCGGTCATCCGTCCGCCCCGGGGCCTGCTGTTTTACGCCGGAAGTTCCGGCTCACGACTCTGCAATTTCCAAAATAAACCGATACGCAAACTCGATGGCCCGGCAGGTCAGCCCCTCGCAGAGGTGGGGCGGGTCGTTCTCCGAAAAACCCGTGGGCCGCAGCCGGGAACACCGGAGGGAGCCAAAGGCCGCCTCAAATTCGGCGGCAAACCGATAACAGGCGGACACGACCTCGGCCTGGGGTCTTCTCAGCAGATGGAGATAGACCCCCAGAAACATAAGGGGACCCTCCACCAGGCCGCACTGGGCCCGGTAGCCCCCGGCGCCGTGCATCCCGGCGGCGGCCTGGAGGACCTGGGGCTGGAGCTCCACCTCCAACAGCTCGCTCAAACAGAGCAGGGAGGTCGTGGCGCAGTTCACGTCCTTCTCCCAGTACAGCTCATGGACCCGCTTTGCGATGGACTCCTTCATGGCGCCTCCTTTGTCTGTCCTGTTTACTCCCGAACCAGGTACTGGTCCCGATCCGCCCCCACCGACACGTACCGAATGGGCCGCCCCGCCTGCTCTTCCAGGAAGGTGACGTAGTCCCGGGCCGCCTGGGGCAGCTCCTCCCACCGGCGGCAGGCGGTGATGTCGCACCGCCAGCCGGGCATCTTTTCCACCACCGGCTTGGCCCGGTCCAGCCGGTCCCCGGAGGGGAACTCCCGGGTGATAACGCCGTCCACCTGGTAGGCCACGCAGACGGGAATTTCCGAAAGGTAGGAGAGGGTGTCCAGCTTGGTCAGGGCGATCTCGTCCGCCCCCTGGACCCGGGCCCCGTACCGGCTGGCGGGGACATCGAAGGGCCCCACCCGCCGGGGCCGCCCGGTGGCGGCGCCGTACTCCCCCCCGGCCTCCCGGAGGGCTTCGGCCTCGGGCCCGAACAGCTCGCAGGTGAAGGGCCCCTCCCCCACGCAGGAGGAGTAGGCTTTCATCACCCCCACCGTCTTGTCCAGCTTCCGCCCCGGGATGCCCGCCCCGATGGGGGCGTAGGCCGCCAGGGTGGTGGAGGAGGAGGTGTAGGGGTAGATGCCGTAGTCGATGTCCCGGAGGGCCCCCAGCTGGGCCTCAAAGAGGACGCTCTTCCCCGCCGACAGGGCCTCCTCCAGAAAGAGGCCGGTGTCGCAGATGAAGTCACGAAGAGGCTCCCCGTTCTCCCGAAGCCACCGGAGGGTGGCATCGTAGTCCTCCGCCGGGGCCCCATAGCCCTTTTCCAGAAGCAGGTTCTTCCAGTCCAGGAGGAGGCGGAGCTGCCGCTCCAGCCGCTCCGGCTCCAGGAGGTCCCCCATCCGCAGGGCCTTTTTCATGTACTTGTCCCCGTAGATGGGGGCGATGCCCCGGCGGGTGGAGCCGTACTTGGCGTCGGCCAGCCGCTCCTCCTCCAGGCAGTCCTGGCGGACGTTGGCCGGCAGGCAGATGGAGGCCAGGTGGCTGATTTTCAGGTTGTCCGGCCCGATCTTCACCCCCCGGGCCATGAGGCGCTCCATCTCCCCCCGGAGGTGGGCGATGTCCACCACCATCCCCGGCCCCAGGAGGTTTACCACCCCGGGGCGCAAGATCCCCGAGGGGAGGAGGTTCAGCACGAACTTCTCCCCGTTGACATAGATGGTGTGCCCGGCGTTGTTGCCCCCCTGGTAGCGGGAGACCACGTCATACCCCTGGGAGAGAAGGTCCACCATCCGGCCCTTTCCCTCGTCTCCCCAGTTGATCCCCACAATAGCAGTCAGCATTTTGCATCATCCTTCCGTTTGTTTTTGTGATCCAGCGCCGCCCCGATAAAGGCCCGGAACAGCGGATGGGCCCGGTTGGGGCGGGATTTGAACTCGGGGTGGTACTGCACCCCCACGAAGAAGGGGTGATCGGCCCGCTCCACCGCCTCCACCAGCCGCCCGTCGGGGGACTGGCCGGAGAGGACCAGGCCCCCCTCCGCCTCCAGCCGGGGGCGGTAGGCGTTGTTCACCTCGTACCGGTGGCGGTGGCGTTCGGCGATCTCCGCCCTCCCGTAGATGGCCCGGAGCCGGGTGCCCTCCCCCAGGTGACAGGGATAGGCCCCCAAGCGCATGGTGCCCCCCTTGGGGACCTCTCCCCGCTGGTCGGGCATCAGGTGGATCACCGGGTCGGGGCTCCGGGGGGCGAACTCGGCGGAGTCGGCCTCGGGGAGGCCCAGAAGGTCCCGGGCCGCCTCGATGACGGCGATCTGCATCCCCAGGCAGATGCCGAAGTAGGGGAGCCCCGTCTCCCGGGCGTATTTTGCCGTGGCGATCATCCCGGCGATGCCCCGGCTGCCGAACCCCCCGGGGACGATGACCCCGTCGCAGCCGGAAAGGGCCTCGGGGATATTCTCCCCCGTCAGCTTCTCGGAATCCACCCAGCGGATCAGGACCTCGGCGTCGTTCTCGTACCCCCCGTGGCGCAGGGCCTCGGCCACCGAAAGGTAGGCGTCGTGGAGCTCCACGTATTTCCCCACCAGGGCGATCTCCACCCGTTCCCTGGGATGGGCCACCCGGTGGCAGAGGGCCTGCCACTGGGTCAGGTCCGGTTCCCCCCCGGGGAGGCCCAACGCCTCGCAGGCGATGCGGTCCAGCCCGGCCTCGTGGAGCATAAGGGGCACGTCGTAGAGGCTGCCCAGGGTGCGGTTCTCGATGACGCATTCCGGGCGGACGTCGCAGAAGAGGGCCAGCTTTTCCAGGGTGCCGGGCTCCAGGGGCTCGTCGCACCGGGCGATGATGACGTCGGGGATGATGCCCAGGCTCCGCAGCTCCCGGACCGAGTGCTGGGCGGGCTTGGTCTTGTGCTCCCCGGAGCAGCGCAGGAAGGGGACCAGAACCACGTGGAGGAAGAGGCAGTTCTGCCGCCCCGCCTCCCGGGAGAGCTGGCGGATGGCCTCCAGGAAGGGCTGGCTTTCGATGTCCCCGATGGTCCCCCCGATCTCGGTGATGATGACGTCGGGATCGGTGGCCTTGGCCAGGGCGGCCACGAAGCTCTTGATCTCCCCGGTGATGTGGGGGATGACCTGGACGGTGCTGCCCAGGAACTCCCCCCGGCGCTCCTTGTTGAGGACGTCCCAGTAGACCCGCCCCGAGGTGAGGTTGGACCAGCGGTTCAGGTCCTCGTCGATGAACCGCTCGTAGTGCCCCAGGTCCAGGTCGGTCTCCCCGCCGTCCTCGGTGACAAAGACCTCCCCGTGCTGGTAGGGGCTCATGGTGCCCGGGTCCACGTTGACATAGGGGTCCAGCTTCTGGGCGGCCACCCGCAGCCCCCTGGCCTTGAGGAGCCGCCCCAAGGAGGCGGCGCTGATGCCCTTCCCCAGCCCGGAGACCACACCGCCGGTGACGAAGATATACTTGACCGTTTTTTCCATACCGCTGCCCCTTTCACAGAACCACAAACACACAAAAAAGGCGTCTCCTCCCGGGCACCCTCCGCTTTGCGTAAGCGTGGCAGGGTGCCGGGGAGCAGACGCCTTTGTCCGACGCTTTATTATACGGCTTGCCCCGGGGGGTTGTCAAGAAAAAAATTCGGGGACCGCCCCCGAAAAAAACAGTTGAGTTTTCCCCAAAAAGGTTGTATAATATAAAAGCCCGCTTTCTTCCCCCGGGAGAAGCGGCGTGAAAAACGAGGATAGACAGCGTACAGGGGGATTCCTTGTGCCATGCGGAGGTCCGGTCCCGTGCGACGCGGCGTCGTGAACCATGTCAGGCGGGGAACCGAGCAGCATTAAGCGGCGTTTCGCGGGTGCCGCGGCAAACCGGCCTCCGCATGGCAGAAGGTATCCCCTCCTCCCCAAAGGGAGGCCCGTCTATCCTCCTTTTGTACAAAGAGAGCAGAAAGGAGGCCCGGGCCGTGTACCAGGTCCTTTACCGCAAGTGGCGGTCCCAGACCTTTGACGACGTGGTGGGCCAGGAGGCCATCACCACCACCCTGAAAAACGAGATCCGCCAGGGGCGGTTCGCCCACGCCTACCTCCTCATGGGCAGCCGGGGCATCGGCAAGACCACCTGCGCCCGGCTCATCGCCAAGGCGGTGAACTGCCTGGACCCCCAGGACGGCAACCCCTGCAACCAGTGCGAAAGCTGCAAGGCCATCGACAACGGCAGCCTTGTGGACGTGGTGGAGATCGACGCCGCCAGCAACAACTCGGTGGGGGACATCCGGGACCTGCGGGAGACCGCCTTCTTCCTCCCCGCGGCGGCCAAGTACCGGGTGTACATCATCGACGAGGTCCACGCCCTCTCCAAGGACGCCGTCTCCGCCCTCCTGAAAATTCTGGAGGAGCCCCCGGAGCACGTCATCTTTATCCTGGCCACCACCGAGGTCCAGAAGATCCCCCCCGCCATCCAGTCCCGGTGCCAGCGGTTCGATTTCCGCCGGATTCCCAGCGACGTCATCGCCGGGCGCCTTTCCCGGATCGCCGGGGAGGAGGGCCTTTCCCTGGAGCCCGAAGCCGCCCTCCTCATCGCCCGCCTGGCCGACGGGGGGATGCGGGACGCCCTCTCCCTCTTGGACCTCTGCGTCTCCCACAGCCGGGAGGTCACCGTCCGCACCGTCAGCGAGGCCGCCGGGCTCATCGGCCAGGACTACCTCTTTGATATTGCCGACGGGGTGGCCAAAGGGGACCTTTCCGCCGTCATGGACCTGGTCACCCGGGTGGGGGGTCAGGCGGTGGAGTACGACCGCCTCTGCACCCAGCTGGTGGGGCACTTCCGCAACCTCCTGATGATGCTGGCCTCCAAGAAGCCCCAGGAGCTGGTGGTCTGCCTGCCCGAGACGTTGGAGCGTTACCGGGCCCAGGCCGAGAGCTTCACCGTCCCCAGAATTTTGTACGCCATCCGGGTCCTCCAGGACACCCAGAACGCCATGACCCGCACACCCTCCCGGCGGACCGAGCTGGAGATGGGGATCATCCGCCTCTGCGACCCCCGGCTGGACCAGACCCCGGAGGCCCTCCTCCAGCGGGTGGAAAAGCTGGAGGCCAAGCTCAACGCCGCCCTGGCGGGAGGTCTCCCGGCCCAGACCGGCCAGGCGGCGCCCCCGGCCCCCGCCCCCCGGAGGGGACAGGCCCCCGGGCCCGCCCCGGCGGCTCCCAAGCCGGCCCCCGCCGACCTCTCCCGGGAGGCGGCGCCCTTCCCCCAGTGGGAGGAGGTCCTGGAACGCCTGGGGAAGAACAACCCCGCCGCCCGGGGGGCCCTGCTGGGCTCCACCGCCTACACGGCGGCGGGGCGGGTCCTCATCGCCAGCGACAACCCGGTGTTCCGGGAGATGATGAAAACCAACGAGTACACCCGGGCCTCCATCAAAAAGGCCATCATGGAGGTCACCGGGGTGAAGTACGGCCTGGGTCCCTACAAGGGCCCGGCCCCGGCGGCCCCCAAGGAGCCGGAGCAGGACCCCCTGGAGGAGGTCCTCCGCCAGGCCAAGGACGCCGGGGTGCCGGTGGACATCCAGTAGGGCCATGGCGGGGTTTTTGGTGAAAAACCGAAAGATCGTCGTGGACGGGGACCTTTTCCGCTACTCCATCCGGGAGGGGCCGGAAGGAAGGGAGCTCCTGGTCTACCGGGACAAAAAGCCGGTCCTCCGCCTGGCCCTGAACTGGACCGAAGGGTGGGGCATCGACCTGTTCCGGCCCAAGGTGGTGGAGCGGGTCATCCGGTACTACCGCCCAAGGCCGCCGGGCCCGGAGCCCCGATCCCTGTGCCGGGAAGAAGAACTGTTTTCCCGGCTGGCGGACCTCTGCTTCTCCCCGGAGGAGCAGGCCGGGAAAGAGCTTTTTCTGCAAAGATGTTCCAAGGCCGGGGAGGACCGGCCCACTACCAGATCAAAAGGAGAATGACAAAATGAAAGCAAGACTTCCCCAGGGGATGGGCGGCGGCGCCCCCTCCAACATGAACCAGATGATCCGCCAGGCCCAGAAAATGCAGGAGGCCATGGAGAAGGCCCAGGAGGAGCTCAACGCCAAGGAGTACACCGCCACCTCCGGGGGCGGCGTGGTCTCGGTCACCATGAACGGCAAGAAGGAAGTGGTCAAGGTGGCCCTCAAGCCCGAGGTGGTGGACCCCGAAGATGTGGAGCTGCTGGAGGACATGATCGCCGGGGCGGTGAACGAGGCCATCCGGGCCGTGGAGACCGACGCCCAGCAGGTCATGGGCGGCATCACCGGCGGCCTGCGGGCCCCGGGGCTGATGTAAGGGGGCGGCTCCATGGAGGGTGCGCTGCCCCTGGTAAAGCTCATCGAGGAGTTCGCCCGGCTCCCCGGGGTGGGGAGAAAGACCGCCCAGCGGTTCGCCTTCCACATCCTGAACCTCCCGGAGGAGAAGGCCCGGGAGTTCGCCCAGGCCATCCTGGACGCCCGGCAGAAGATCAAAAAGTGCCCCGTCTGCGGCAACCTCACCGACGGGGAGCTCTGCCCTGTCTGCTCCGCCAAGGGGCGGGACGGGGCCACCGTCTGCGTGGTGGAGGACCCCCGGGACGTCCTGGCCTTTGAGCGCACCAAGGAGTACGACGGGGTCTACCACGTCCTCCACGGCCTCATCAGCCCCATGGACGGGGTGGGACCCGAGCAGATCAACATCAAGAGCCTCCTGGAGCGTGTCGCCAAGGGCGGGGTGGAGGAGGTCATCATGGCCACCAACCCCACCGTGGAGGGGGAGGCCACCGCCATGTACCTGGCCCGGCTCCTCAAGCCCCTGGGGGTGAAGGTGACCCGCCTGGCCTACGGCATCCCCGTGGGGGGCAACCTGGAATACGCCGACGAGGTGACCCTTTACCGGGCTCTGGCGGGGAGGAGCGAGCTGTGAGTATCAAGACCTTGACCAGACGGGGGGCCGCTTTGATCCTGGCGGTCCTCCTGGCCCTTTCGGCGGGATGCGAAAAGAAGCCGCCGGACACCGGGTACACCCGGTACTCCACCCAGTTCTACGACACCTTCGACACCATCATCCAGGTCATCGGCTACACCAGGACCCAGGAGGAGTTCGAGGGCTACGCCGAGACCATCCACCGGCGGTTCCAGGAGCTGAGCCGCCTTTACGACCGGTTCTACGAGTACACCGGGGTGAACAATGTCCGCACCATCAACCAGAACGCCGGGGTGGCCCCGGTGGAGGTGGAGCCGGACCTTTTGGAGATGCTCTCCTTTGCCAAGGAGTGGTGCGAAAAGACCGACGGCCGGGTGAACATCGCCATGGGCCCCGCCCTGGAGCTCTGGCACCAGTACCGGGAGCGGTACGCCGGCCAGGCCCTGGAGGCTGACGCCCCCGACGCCGCCCCCGCCATGGAGGACCTGGAGGAGGCCGATCGCTTTTCCGATCTGGACAAGGTGGTCATCGACAGGGTGAACCGCACCGTCTTTTTGGAGGAAAAGGGGATGGCCCTGGACGTGGGGGCGGTGGCCAAGGGCTACGCCGCCCAGCGTGTGGCCGACGAGATCTACGAGGCGGGCTTTACCTCCTTCACCATCAGCGCCGGGGGGAACGTGGTCACCAAGGACCCGCCCCTGGACGGGATGCGGAACAGCTGGGGCATCGGCATCCAGGACCCCTTCGCCGACCTCAACGACCCGGACAGCAAGTCGTTGGACGTGGCTCTGGTGGCCAACAAGTGCGTCGTTACCAGCGGGGATTACCGGCAATACTACCTGGTGGGGGAGCAGGTCATCCACCATATCATCGACCCCGAGACCCTTTGGCCCTCCAACCGCTACCGGGCTTTGACGGTGGTGGGGGAGGATTCCGGAGTGGGGGACTTCCTCTCCACCTGCCTCTTTGTCATGGATTACGAGGAGGGCCGGGCCCTGGCGGGACAGCTGGGGGTGGGGGTGATGTGGGTCTTCCCCGACGGCAGGGTAGAGGTCAACAAAAAGATGCGGTCCCTCCTCCGGGAGCGGGGCGGCGCCACCAACGAGATCAAAAACTAAGGAGGGGTCCCAGTGGGCAAGCTGGATGAACTGAAAGAGAAAGCCAACGGCTTCGAGTTGAAAAAAAGCTGGCAGTACCAGCTCTACATCACGCTGGTCCTGCCGGCGGCGCTGTTCCTCCTGGCCTTTCTCCTCCGGGGGAACGGTCTGGGGGTGACCCTGGCCAGGATCTTCCACACCTACAACCTCTATGTTTCCTGCCCGATCCCCAGCCTCGCCCCCTTTAACGGGACAGGGGTGGTGGGCCTGGGCCTGCTGGTCTGGCTCTGCTTCAGCGCCGCCCGCCGGAAGGACTGGCCTGACCTGGGGATCACCTTGGCCCTGGGGGCGGTGAACGCCCTCTACTTCTGGATGGAGTGGAACTATCTGCTGCTGCGGTTTGTGAATATCACCGGCGGGGTGGCGTTTTAACAGGGCTTAGATGTTAGGCGGCCCGCAGGACGGAGGAGAACTCCGGCCTGGGGGCCGCTTTTTGCTGTGTCATAGGTCACAGAAGCCCTTTGGCCCCGGCATACCGCCACGCCCGCTGGCTCATAGGGAATCCCTTGGAGTTTCCACGCCCTGGTTTCTGCCGGAGGGGAAAAAGTCCTCGGTGAAGCTGTCCAGGCCCTCCAGGAAAACCCGCCAGGCAAGGGCGATTTGGGCAAGGAGGTAAGCCATCATGCTTCCCCCTTCTGCTGATAAAAGCCCCGGATCGCTCGGGCGATGTACTCCGCCGTCCCCGGCCCGTAGCTTTCCGCCAGCCTTTCCCGGGCCCTCTCCTCCTCCAGGCTATCCGCCAGGGCCAGCATCATCCCGGCCTCTTCCTTAAGCAGGAAGAACCGTTTCATCACAAAGCCGTACTCCCCCACGATCTCCCGGACCTGGAAGGAATCCACCGGGCAGTTCTGTTTGGCGGCCAGTTTTTCCAGGATGGCCGCTTCCCGCTTCCGAAAGGCTTCGGCTACCTCCCGGCCGGGAGGGTTTTTCAGAAGCTCCAAATAAGCGGGCTTGCCGCCATACCACTCCGCGATCTTGGCGTACTCCCTTTGCAGCTTGGGGGAGGAAACGGTCCGAAGGTAATGCTCCCGCCACTTCTCCACGCTCCCAAATTCCCCCACGGCCAGGTCCCGAAGTTTTTCCGGCATCCGGTCCAGGGTAAGGCGGAACATCTCCTCCATCTCGGTCCTGGTAAAAAAGCTGAAATCCATTCTGTCCTCTCCTCTCTCCAAATCGTCGATGCTGGCGATGAGTCGCTCCAGCCGCTCCTTTTTCGCCGCCAGCATCCTCCGCTGGGTCCGCAGGATGCGGGCCCGGTCCATCGCCGGGTCCTCCAGAATATCCCGGATCTTCCCCAGGGGGAGATCGAACTCCCGGAAGAACAGGATCTGCCGCAGGCGGTCCAGGGCGTCGTCGTCATACAGGCGGTATCCGGCCTCCGTCTTTTCCGAAGGGCGCAGCAGGCCAATCTCGTCGTAGTAGTGAAGGGCTCGGACGCTGACGCCGGTCAGCGCAGAAACTTCTTTTACAGTCCGCATGGGGGACGCCTCCTTTTTTTCCGGCTGGGGCCTATTATAAGCTATGACGTTCCGTGAGGGTCAAGGGGGGCTGGAAATTTTTTTGGCGAAGAAAAAACAGCCGCTTGGCGGCTGCATGGCGCGCGGGTCACAGGGGCTCCCTTGGGGTTTCCACACCTTGGTCCCTGCCAGCGGAGAAAAAGTCCTCGGTGAAGCTGTTCAGACTCTCCAGGAAAACCTGCCAGGCGGCGTCCCCGGGCGCCAACGCCACAAGGTCCCCCAGCTGCCGGACCAAGAACTCCCTTTTGCCCAAGGGGAACCGCCTGGGCAGGCGTACCGCCCGGCCCCCTGGAATGCGAAAAACTTTTCCAATGGACATAACGCCCACCTCCCGAGGTCACAGAAGCCCTTTGGCCCCGGCATACCGCCACAGAAAAGCCCGGGTGCGGGCGGTGCGGTCCACGTCCCCTTTGATGACCGTCCGGTACTCCTTCCCCCGGATGGTATAGGTCTGGACCAGGTCCTCCTTTGGCACGAACTCGTCCAGATACCTGGCCCGGTTGCTCTCCATAGGGGCAGGTTCCGGGAAGTGCCCACGGCTGGCCCAAGCCTGGAAGTCCGCACCGTGCGCCAGGAGCAGGTCCAGCAGTCCTTCCAGCTGCCTTTCCGCCTTCTCCCAGACGGCGGAGTAGACCTCCTTTTCCAGCAGCTGCTCCCCGTCGGACATGGCTGCGTTGAGGGCGTCGTAGCCGTTAGAGGCCCGCTTGTTGGGGTCTGCCCCATGCTTCAGCAGTTCCTCCACCAGGCTGAGCCCCTGGTCCGATAGGGCAACATCCTGGCGGCAAAGGCTCATCAGGGTCATCTTGATGGCGTCGTGGAGGACCGGGCACCGCAGGCCGGGGTCCTCGTCCTCCGCCTCCATAAAGTTGACGTCGGCGCCCCTTTGGATCAGGAGCTCCGCAATTTCCCCGGCCCCCGTTTTCAGGGCCACCTGGAGGGGGGACTGGCCGTTGTCCTTTTTCGGCGGAGGGACCGCCACCGAGTTTACTGCCTCCGGATGCTTCTCCAGGATGGCCCGGACCTCCTCCGGCTTGTTCTGGCGAATGGCCTGGAACAGTTTTTTCATAGGAACACCTCCAGCTTTTTCTGCTCCTATTTTACCATGATTTTTCAGCTCCTTCAACGTCCGCTCCCCACAGCAGTAC
>CANOCD010000014.1 GCA_947564495.1 uncultured Angelakisella sp.
CAGCCGCAAGAGCGCCCCTCGCTTGCGCCCTGTACCGCCTGCCCTTCCGGACAGGGCCCCGCCAGGGGCCCAAATCCGGAACGCACAGACCTAGCAGATCAAAAAAACTCAACCCGCCGCCTTAAACTCCGCAGCCCCCCAAATCCCGTCCTTCCTGACCGCCCAAAGCCCGGGGTCCAGGCAGAAAATATCGTCGTACTCCAGGGGGAGGACCACAGCCCCAGTCTTGTCGATAATGCCTTGCTTTTCACCCTGGCGCACCCAGGCCATGCCGCTCTCGAAGGAGCCGGCGGCGTCGAACTGGAAGTCGATGACCACCTGCCCGGCGGGGTCGATGTACCCGTACTTGCCATCCTTCCGGACCACGGCCAGACCGTCCTGGAAGGGGCCGGCCATGGTGTAGTCCATGGGGATGACAAAATTCCCGGTCTTGTCCACAAAGCCGAAGGAGCCGTCACCGCCCCAGCCGCCATTGGCCACCAGGATGAGACCGTCGCCGCTGTTGTCCACATAGTCGTATTCCACCGGGAGGACCACCTTGCCGGTGGTGTCCAGAAGGCCGTACTTCATGTTCTCCTCATCGGGACCGCTGCCCACGATGACGGTGCCGTTGTCCTCGTACATCCAGACGTAGTCATACTCCATAGGGACCACCAGCTTGCCGGTGGTGTCGACGAAGCCGTATTTCATGGTGTCGTAGTCCTCCCCCTGGCCTGCCCAGCCGAGGCCCTGGCGGAACCAGACGGGGTCCTGCAAGTCGTCGAACTGGAAGGGGGTGAGCTCCTTGCCGGTCTTGTCGATGAGGGCGTGCTTCAGCTTGTCGTTTTCATCCCGCTTGGCGACGCCGGCCACGCCGTCCTTGAACCGGGTGAGGGAAAAGTCGTAGATAAAGGGGATGGCCTCGCTGCCGTTTAGGTCCACAAAGCCCCATTTGACGGGCCCGTCGCCGACATATTTGCTGGCCGCGGCCATGCCCTCGGAAATTTCGCCGATCTGGGCGTATTGGGCGGGGACGACCTCCCTGCCGGTCTTGTCGATGATCCCCCAGGAGGCGGGCCGGGAGGGGTCCTTGGCTCTGACCACGGCGTAGCCGTCGTGGAAATCGCAGGTGATGTCGTAGCCGCAGGGGATGACCTCCTTCCCCTGGGTGTCGATATAGCCCCAGCCCCAGGCGCCTGTCTGGGGGTCCATTTTGGACACCACCGCCAGCCCCTCGGAGAAGCGGTTGGCCCCGCTGTATTCCGCCGGGATGACCAGCGCCCCGGTCCGGTCGATGAAGCCGAATTTCTCATCCTTTCGGACCATAGCCAGGCCATCGGTAAAGCTCATGGCGTTTTCCCAGGGGGCAAGGGGGATAGCCAGTTTTCCGGCGGCGTCCACATAGCCGTAGGCCCGCTCGTCGGTGTCAAGGTCCCACTGGCAGGCGCAGGCCAGCCCCTCGGAAAGGCCCTCGATGTTGTAGTGTTCCGCCGGGAGAACGACGGAGCAGTCCCTCTTGGCTAGGCCGTAGCAGGTGGGCTCAAAATCCTCTTCGCCCAGCTCGTCCTCTTCCTCAAAGGCGTCGTCGTCCGGGCCGGTGGCCACCTCATAGAGGCCGCCGTAGTCGTTGCCGTTGTAGCGGACCCAGTGGAGCCCCTCGGGGAGCCAGTTCAGGGTGTACTCGCTGGTAAAGGCCAGGGGGCCGGTCTCCCCCGGCTCTGCCGGGGCAGGAACGGCGGTATCATCCTCCTGCTTTGTGTCCTGGCCGGAGGACGCCGGGGAGGTCTCCCCGGAGGAGGTCCCCGACGGGGCGGGGGCAGGGGTCCCGCCGCAGGCCGCCAGGGAGAGGATCAGGGCCAGGGCCAGAACAAGGCACAGACAGTTCTTCTTCATGCTCAGACTTCCTTTCGTTTTCCGCTGGTTTTGGGACACAAAAAAGCGCGCTCCGCCCGCCGGGAGCAGGGGGAGCGCGCCGGTTGCCAAGAGATCATTTTCGGGTACAGCAAAGCTGCACAGTCACAGCTATGCCTTGCTTGAAGGGCGACACAGAATCCCACGTCTGTCAACCCCTTTTTCCCAAATTTTACCTAATTATAACAGAAAATGTTTCCGGGCGCAAGGAGGACGTGGAAAAACGGCGGGTCTTGCGGGGCCTGTGTCACTCCCCGGTCCGAAGCATCCGCTCCCGGCAGGGGATGGCGGGGTCCAGGCCGTCCCGGAAGGTCTTGGCGTCGGCCACCGTCCCCACGATGGCGGCGTAGTGGGTGGGCACCACCGCCCGGGGGGCCATGGCGTTGACCATCCTGGCGGCCTCGGCGGCGTCCAAGGTGTAGGTCCCGCCGACAGGCACCAGGGCCAGGTCGCAGCGGACGGCCCGGGCCTCGGGGGTGTCGTCGGTGTCCCCGGCCACGTAGTACCGGGCCCCGTCCATGGTGAGGATGTACCCCACCCAGCCGTTCGCCTTGGGGTGGTTGGGCTTGTTGGTGTTGTAGGAGGCCACCGCCTCGATGACCACCCCGGCCACCTCCAGCCGCTCCCCGGGGGCCATGGTGTGGAGCTCCGAAAAGCCCAGCTTTTCCGCCTCCTTC
Organism: uncultured Angelakisella sp.; assembly: GCA_947564495.1. Classification (GTDB taxonomy): domain Bacteria; phylum Bacillota; class Clostridia; order Oscillospirales; family Ruminococcaceae; genus Angelakisella. The sequence continues at coordinate 2,568 of CANOCD010000014.1, forward strand.
CGGGTGGAGGCGGGGGTCACCAGAACGGTCCCGGCCTTCCGGACCCTGGCAAGGTCGGCGGGGGAGAAGTGGTCGAAGTGGTCGTGGGTGACCAGGATGAGGTCGGCGTCGGCCGGCTCCCCCTCCACCCGGAAGGGGTCGAAGTAGACGACCCGGCTCCCCCGGACACGGATGCTGCTGTGGTAGAGGACCTCCACCGATTCAAAGAGCTTTGCGGTTTCGATCATGGCGTGACACTCCTTTTATTGATGCTCGGGGCTTTGGGAGGCCCCGGCGTAGTTCCTTGCTTCGTCCAGAAGGACAGCCTTGTCGTTCTCCAGCCGCCCCTCCTGGACCTCCCCCAGAAGATGCCGGAGGGCCCGGCCCAGCTCCGGACCGGCCTGGAACCCGGCGGCCAGCAGGTCGTTGCCGTTTATCGCCAGGTCCCGGAGGGTGAAGCAGTCCCCCTCGGCCAGGACCTGGTCCACCAGGGCCTCCCACTGGTCCAGACGGGCCAGACGGGGGGGCTGGCAGTCCGGGGCGTGGCCCAAAGTGTCTCCCCGCTGGAGGGCCAGGAGGTCCCGGAGAGCCTCCTCCCCCAGGCGGCCCAGCCACCGCCGGGCGGCGGGGAGGGTGGGGGGCACCCACAGGTCGTGGCGCTCTATCAGGTCGACGACCTTGACCCGGAGGGCGTTTTCACACCGCAGGCGGCGGAGGGCGGCGTTGGCCAGCCCCGCCCCGGCCTTGGGGTGGCCGTAGTAGTGGGCGACCCCCTTGCCGTCCACCGTGCGGCAGCAGGGCTTGCCCCCGTCGTGGAGGAGGGCCGCCAGCCGCAGGGCCTCTTTTGGGGGGACCGAGACCACCGCCGCCAGGGTGTGCTCCATGAGGTCCCGGTCGTGGTGGGGATTTTGCTGGTCGTACCCCGGCATCTCCCGGAGGTAGGCAAGGCCGGGGAGGACGCAGAGGAGGTCCCAGAACACCCGGAGGACGAGGCCCAGCCGGTCCCCCGGGGCGACCAGGAGCCGCCGAAGCTCCATCATGCACCGCTCCGGGGCCACCCGGCGAAGCTCCCCCCGGCCCTGGTGGATGGCGGCGGCGGTGGCCTCCTCCGCTGTCAGGCCGTACCGGGCGGCGAACCGGGCCCCCCGGAGGATACGCAGGGCGTCCTCTTCGAAGCGGCGGCGGGGGTCCCCCACGCAGCGCAGGACCCGAGCCTTCAGGTCGGCGGCCCCGCCGAAGGGGTCCAGCAGTCCCCGGACCGGGTGCCAGGCCATGGCGTTGACGGTGAAGTCCCGGCGGGAAAGGTCCTCCTCCACCCGGGTGACGAACCGGACCGAATCGGGGCGGCGGTGGTCGGTGTAATCCCCGTCGGCCCGGTAGGTGGTGACCTCCCAGTTCTGCTTTTCAAGCCGGACGGTGAGGGTGCCGTGGCGCAGGCCGGTGGGGATGACCGGCCAGCCAGAAAAGGCGGCGGTCATCTCCTCCGGGGTGGCGGAGGTGCAGAGGTCCCAGTCGTGGGGGGAGAGCCCCAGGAGGCTGTCCCGGACGCAGCCCCCCACGGCCCAGGCTTCATGGCCCCGGGATTCCAGCCGCTCCAGGATGGCGGCGGCGGGGCCGGGGATGGCAAAGGCGGGAACGGACACAGGCGGTACCTCCTTTCTGCTGTAAGAGCCTATTCAAAATTTTCCCGCACGCCGTTCGGACGGGTCTTTTTTCGCCCTGCGGCGTTACAAAAACTTGTAAGCCATAAAGGCTGGACTGCGTTTTTGTGCCTTGCAGGACGAAAAAATACCCGCCCGCTCGGCGCACTTGGAAATCTTGAATAGGCTCTAAGGTATCTGCTGGTATCTTACCACAGACGGGGGAGAGTTGCAAGGCGTCCCCATCCCAAAAGGGATATTTGCAGGAGGACAGAAAAAATCTTGCATTTTTGGGGCGAAAAGCCTTGATTTTTTCCCAACTATCCGGTATCATGTATGGGTCATATCGAACCAAAGGAATAAGACCTTGCAGGTGATGCAGGGGGAACGAGGTGTTGCTTGCCATGCCAATGGATCTTTTAGCGGTCATCGACCGGAATATGTCCGGCTTTTCCAAGGGGCAGAAGCTCATCGGGCGGTACATCACCCAGCACTACGACAAGGCGGCCTTTATGACCGCCGCCAAGCTGGGGGACACGGTGGGGGTCAGCGAATCCACCGTGGTCCGCTTCGCCACCGAGGTGGGATTTGAGGGCTACCCCCAGCTCCAGAAGAACCTCCAGGAGATCATCCGCAACCGGCTGACCACGGTGCAGCGGATGGACATCATCGACGGCCAGATCGCCGGCAGCGACGTCCTCTCCAAGGTGCTGGCCCTGGACAGCGAGAAGATCCGCCGCACCATGGAGGAGGCCGACCGGAAAGCCTTCGACCAGGCGGTGGAGAGCATCGTCTCCGCCCGGGAGCTGTACATCCTGGGCATCCGCAGTTCCAGTATGCTGGCCAGTTTCCTGGCCTTCTACTTCAACCAGATCTTCCCCCACGTCCGGTGCGTCAACTCCAACTCCACCAGCGAGACCTTCGAGCAGATGTTCCGCATCACCAGCGAGGACGTCTTTATCGCCATCAGCTTCCCCCGGTACTCCCAGCGGACGCTGAAGGCCGCCCAGTACGCCAAGAGCCGGGGGGCCAAGGTCATCGCCCTCACCGACTCCACCTCCGCCCCCCTGGCCGGGGCCGCCGACATCCTCCTCCTGGCCCGGAGCGAGATGGCCTCCTTTGTGGACAGCCTGGTGGCCCCCCTCAGCGTCATCAACGCCCTCATCGTGGCGGTGGGGCTGAAGAAGAAGGAGGAGATCAGCCGGACCTACGCCACCCTGGAGAGTATCTGGGAGGAGTACCAGGTCTACGAAAAGACCGAGGGGGCCAAGTGACCGCCCCGGTCTGGGACGCCATCGTCATCGGCGGGGGAGCCGCCGGGCTGCTCTGCGCCGGCACTGCCGCCCGCCGGGGCCTTTCGGTGCTGGTGGTGGAAAGCCGGGAACGCCCCGCCCGGAAGATCTTAGTCACCGGCAAGGGCCGGTGCAACCTCACCAACGACTGCGCCCCCGAGGAGGTGCGGAAGAACGTCTGCCGCAACCCCAAGTTCCTCTACAGCGCACTGGACGCCTTCCCCCCTGCTGAGACCATGCGGCTGTTTGAGAGCCTGGGGGTGCCCCTCAAGACCGAGCGGGGGAACCGGGTCTTTCCCGTTTCGGAAAACGCCCGGGACATCGCCGACGCCCTGGTCCGGCACGCCAAGGACGCCGGGGCCCGGATCGTCCAGGGGAAGGTGGAGCAGATCCTTCTGGAGGAGGGGGCCGCCGCAGGGGTCCGTGCCGAAGGGAGCAGGGAATACCGGGGTCGGAGCGTTGTCCTGGCCGCCGGGGGGATGAGCTACCCCGGCACGGGGAGCGACGGCAGCGGTTTTCGGCTGGCCCGGGAGGCGGGCCACGAGATCATCCCGCCCAGGGGGAGCCTGGTGCCTGTCCACTGCCAAGGGGACTTCTTCCCACGCCTTGCGGGGCTGTCCCTGAAAAACGTGACCCTCACCCTGATGGAGGCGGGGAAGAAGAAGCCCCTCTTCCGGGAGCTGGGGGAGATGCTCTTCACCCACCAGGGGGTCTCCGGGCCCCTGGTCCTTTCGGCCAGCGCCCTGATGGACAAGCCCGCCGGTGCGTACCGGCTTTTCATCGACATGAAGCCCGGCCTTTCCCCAGAGCAGCTGGACGCCCGGATGGTCCGGGACTTTTCCGCCGCCCAGAACCGGGACCTGGGCAACGTCCTGGACGCCCTGCTCCCCCGGGCCTTTGTCACCACCGCCCTGGAGGCGGCGGGGCTGGCCCCCGGCCGGAAGGTCCGGGAGGTCACCCGGGAAGAACGGACCCGCCTGGGGGAGGTCATCAAAGCCTTCCCCCTTGTCCCTGCCGCCCTTGGGCCGGTGGAGGAGGCGGTGGTCACCGCCGGCGGGGTGAAGGTGACCCAGGTGGACCCCAGGACCATGGCCTCCAAGCTGGTGCCGGGGCTCTACTTCGCCGGGGAGGTCCTGGACATCGACGCCCGGACGGGGGGGTTCAATCTCCAGTTGGCCTTTTGCACCGGCTATGCGGCGGGGATGGCTCTGCCCAAGCAGGCGGAGGGCTGACCTCGGTCCAAATCATACAAAAATACCGCCCTCCTTTCGGGGAGGGCGTGGTTCTGTGAGGAAACTATGACAACGATACTCATCATGTTCGCCGGGGTGCTGGCGGGGGCCACCGTCTTTCCCCGGGGGCTGAAAAAGTGGAACGGCTGGCTCCAGCTGGGGATGACCGGCCTGCTCATCTTCACCATGGGGGTGAGCCTGGGGAGCCGCCCCGGCTTTCTGGAGGAGTTGGGGGCCATCGGGCTGAAAAGCCTGATCTTCGCCGTCCTGCCCATCCTGGCGTCGGTGGCCCTGGTCTACCCGGTGAGCCGCCGCTTCCTGGAGCGCCCCGACGAGAAGGAAGGGGGGGAGGACTGATGGTCTGGATCGCCCTGGGCTGTCTTTTGGCCGGGGTCCTCTGCGGCCTCTTTTTCTTCCCCCCGGAGGTCACCGCCTTTTTCACCGGCAATTCGGAGCGGTTCCTCTGGGCCCTCATGTTCCTGGTGGGCATCAGCGTGGGCCTTTCCAAAGGGGTCTTTGCCCGGGTGAAGGGGTACGGCCTCCGGGTGCTGCTCCTGCCCCTCTCCATCACGGCGGCCTCGGCGGCGGCGGGACTGCTCTGCGCCCCCCTTACCGGCATGGGCCCGGGGGAGAGCATGGCCATCGCCAGCGGCATGGGGTGGTACAGCCTCACCGGCATCCTCCTCACCGACCTGGCGGGGGCGGAGGTCGGGGCCATCGCTTTTCTGGGGAACCTCCTCCGGGAGACCATCTCCTTTCTCATCATCCCCTGGATCGCCGCCCATCTGAACCACTACACCGCCATCGCCCCGGCGGGGGCCACCAGCGAGGACACCACCCTGGCGGTGCTCATCCGCTGCACCCGGGAGGAGATCGTGGTGCTGGCGGTTTTCAACGGGGTGCTCTGCTCGGCGGTGGTCCCGGTGCTGGTAAGGTTTTTCTACGGGGTGTTGTAGATAATTCCGTGGAAGGGTGTTGACAACCGGGGAAAAGAAGGTTATAATAGCACCCATACAAAAACCAAAGGCTGTGAAGAGGAGAGTAAGCCCTTCCCAGATCCATCAGAGAGTCCCGGCAGCTGAAAAGGGACGGAGACTGGACCGGCTGAAAATGGCCTCGGAGCCGCGCACCGACGGCGGCGCATCCCCCATCCGGATGGCGCTGACCCAGGCTGTGACGGGGTTCGCCCGTTAAAGCGATAGGGTATCCCATTCGTACCCGAAGAGGCGTCTGCCGTGAGGCAGGCGTGAAGTAAGGTGGTAACACGCGGGTCTCGGCCTTCGTCCTTACGTCTGCCCCCAAGGGGCGGCGGGACGGAAGGCTTTTTTCTTTGACATTCATCAGATTACTTATCCAGGAGGGAACGGCAGGGCATGATCGAGATCGCACACCTCACCAAGGAATTTGATAACCCCGATAAGACCAAGCTGGGGGTCCTGCGGGACATCTCTTTGACGGTGGAGGACGGGGACATCTACGGCATCATCGGCATGAGCGGGGCGGGAAAATCCACCATGCTCCGGCTCATCGGCCTTTTGGACACCCCCACCTCCGGCACCATCACCGTGGAGGGCAAGGACCTTTCCACCCTGGCGGGGAAGGAGAAGATCGACTACTACAAGACCATCGGCACCGTCTTTCAGGGCTACAACCTCCTGATGCAGAAAACGGTGGCCCAGAACGTCATCTTCCCCCTCACCCTCTCCCGGGGGTACGATAAAAAGGCCGCCAGGGAGCGGGTGGCCCAGCTGCTGGAGCTCACCGGCCTTATCGAAAAGGCGGATGTCTACCCCAGCCAGCTTTCCGGCGGGCAGAAGCAGCGGGTGGCCATCGCCCGGGCCCTGGCCACTGACCCCAAGCTCATCCTCTGCGACGAGCCCACCTCGGCCCTGGACAGCCTCACCACCCAGTCCATCCTAAAGCTGCTGGAGGACATCAACCACAGGATGGGGGTCACCATCATCATCATCACCCACGAGATCGCCGTGGTCAAAAAGATCTGCAACAAGGTGGCGGTGCTGGAGGGCGGCGTCCTGGTGGACAATGGCCCCATCCACCAGGTGCTGGACAGCGAGATGCACCCCGTCACCCGCAGCCTGTTCGGAAGGGAGGAGGACTGACATGGCGGAATTTATCGCCGAGTACGGCCTCATCATCCTGGTGGCTTTGAAGGACACCCTGGTCATGGTGGTCCTTTCCACCGGCTTCGGCTACCTGCTGGGCATCCCCCTGGGCATCGTGGCCTATGTCACCGACCACGGCTCCATCAGCGAAAACGCCGCCGTCAACGCCGTGGCAGGCTGGATCATCAACATCGTCCGGTCCATCCCCTTTATCATTCTGATTTTGTTCCTCATCCCCTACACCCGCTTTGTTATGGGCACCGCCTCGGGCACCCGGGGGGTCATCTTCCCCCTGGTCATCAGCGCCGCCCCCTTTATCGCCCGGATGGTGGAAAGCTCCTTCAACGAGCTGGACATCGGGGTCATCGAAAGCGCCAAGGCCATGGGGGCCACCAACCTCCAGATCATCTGGAAGGTCCTCCTCCCCGAGAGCTTTCCCTCCCTCCTTCGGGGGATGGCCATCGCCACCATCACCATCATCGGCTACATCGCCATGGCGGGGATGGTGGGAGGCGGCGGCCTGGGGGCCGTTGCCATCAACTACGGCTACTACCGCTACGAGCGCCCGGTGATGAACGTCACCATGGTCCTCACCATCCTGTTGGTCCAGCTGATCCAGGTGGCCTTCAACATCATCGTCCGCCGGGTGGACAAGAACCGGTAGCCGCCATCCTGACTTTGCGTCCCTCTTTTATTCCGCCTCCCCATCCCCTCCCCCCACCCCGGGGATGGGGAGGACCCCTTGCCATCCCCGGGCCCTCCTCCATGGAGGCCCGTTCACCCTACCTTTGCGTCCTTCTTTTTATTCCGCCTCCCCATCCCTTCCCCCCCATCCGGGGATGGGGAGGAATCCAAGGCCGTCTCTCCAGAAGAGACTGCCTTGGATGAGAGCCTCAGCGGAACTCCGCGGTGCCGTTGGGACTCTTACGGAATGAGAAGTGAACCTTGAATTTGAATAGGAGGTCCAATCTGATGAAAAAGTTTTTTGCCCTTCTGATCGCCGTGCTTTTGACCCTGGGCGTGATCGGCTGCGGCGGCAATGACGCCCCTGCCGCTCCCGCCAGCCCCGCCCCCTCGAACCAGCCCGCCTCTTCCGACGCCCCCAACGGGCTCACCGTGCTGAAGGTGGCCGCCAGCCCCGCCCCCCACGCTGAAATTCTCAACTCGGTGAAGGAGGCCATGGCTGCCGAGGGCTTCGACCTCCAGGTGGTGGAGTACACCGACTACATCATGCCCAACAACGCCGTGTTCAACGGGGAGATGGACGCCAACTACTTCCAGCACCAGCCCTACCTCACCAACTTCAACGAGAAGAACAAGACCGACCTGGTTGCTGCCGCCGCCATCCACTTTGAGCCCCTGGGCATCTACCCCGGCAAGACCGCCTCTCTGGACGCTTTGGCTGACGGGGCCACCATCGTGGTGCCCAACGATCCCACCAACGAGGCCCGGGCCCTGAACCTCCTGGCCGCCCAGGGGATCATCACCCTGAAGGACGGGGTGGGCCTGGCCGCCACCGTCAAGGACATCACCGCCAATCCCAAGAACGTGAAGATCACCGAGGTGGAGGCCGCCCAGGTCCCCATGGCCCTCCCCGACTATGACTTCGGCGTCATCAACGGCAACTACGCCGTGGGCTCCGAGCTGTCCGACACCATCCTGGTCTCCGAGGACCCCGGCTCCGAGGCCGCCCAGACCTTCGCCAACATCGTGGCCGTCAAGCCCGGCCGGGAGAACGACGCCGCTGTCCAGGCCCTGGTGAAGGCCCTCACCAGTGAGGACACCCGGAAGTTCATCACCCAGAAGTACGGCGTGGCCGTGGTGCCGGTGTTCTAAAAACCCCAAGACAAACAAGAAGCGCCTGCCGGAGGAGATCACCCCTTCGGCAGGCGCTTTTTTGTTTTGCTAATACCCGGCCAGCTGCCATTCCAGATAGCCCCCGACGTCGTAGACCCGGGTGTAGCCCAGTTCGGCCAGACGTTGGGCGGAACGCCAGCTGTGGGCCCCGGTGTGGCAGAACACCAGCACCGGGGCGGTCTTATCCCGGAGGAGAAGGGGCGCCCGGCGGTCCAGTTCCGCCTCGGGGATGGAAACGCTCCCCGCCAGGGTGCCCCGGCGGTACTCCCCGGGGCTTCGGGTGTCCACCAGGACGGCGTGGCGGTCCTCCGCCAGCAGCTGCCGGGCCTGGGGGATGGTCAGGGTGGTATAGCCTCTGCCCTTCATGGCGTCAGCTCCTTTTTGTCCAAGTAGTGCCGGGAGGAAAGTCCCGGACCCTCCTCACCCCCAAACTATGCCCCGGCCGGTCAGTTGGTGCGGCCCGCCATGACGAAAAGGGCGGCGCTCTGTGGGGGCAGGCTCCGGGTGGCGATGCCGTTGTTTCCGATGACCAGGGCCATCCCCGGGCGGAGCTCCTCCGGGGGGAAGGAAAACCGGGTCTTCTCCCCCACGTGAAAGACGTACTGCTCCATGGGGTCGTCCCACCGGTCCTCCGGGGTCCCGGCGGGGACCATCACCAGGGAGAGGCGGTCCGGCCCCTCCTCGATCTTGGCCAAGATGCCGCTGTAGCAAGCCTGTTCCATAGTAACCCTCCTGTCGTTTTATCCTATCCTATGAAGAAGCCCCCGCCCCTGTTTTTGGAGCGGGGGCCTTTCCCGTTCTGTTCCCTTTACTCCTTGACGGCGGCGTTGAGGGCGTCGATGAGCCGAACCAGGTCCATGCCGTGGGCCCTGGCCCCCTGCTCGATAGTCTCGAACCGGGCGGCGGCGCAGCCCAGGCAGCCCATGCCGAAGGCACGGAATACCTCGGCGGTGGCGGGGTAGTTCTGCACGGTGTCCATGATGCTGTCCTGCAAGGTGATCTTCATGGCCATACACTCCTTTGCTTTTATAACATTGGGTATTATACTTTACAAAATATACGATTCGGAAAAGTCAGCCCTTGTCCAGCAGGTCCCGAATTTCCCGCAGCACCTCCAGCTCGGGGGAGGGCTTGGGCTCCGGCTCGGGAGCGGGGGCGGGGGCCTCCTCCTTCTTGCGGCGGAAACGGTTGATGACCTTCACCATCAAAAAGACCACAAAGGCGATGATGAGGAAATTGACCACCTGCTGGATGAAGTTGCCGTAGGCGATGGCGATGCCGGGGTCCTCCCCGGCGGCGGGGACCAGGGTGAGGGCCATGGCGGTAAAATCAGTATCCCCAATGATCCAGGCGATAAACGGGGTGATGATGTCCTTTACCAGGCTGTTGACGATGGAGGTAAAGGCGGACCC
>CANOCD010000015.1 GCA_947564495.1 uncultured Angelakisella sp.
TCCAAGATCCACCGGCGGCCTGCGCCCCGGCATCCGCCGCATGGACTTTTCGGTCCGGACACTACCCTCCTTTTTACGATCGATCCGATGAAACATAAAGTGCCGGCCATGTGAACTGTTTTTGACTTTAGCAATAACTGTGCCAACCGGTCCGATCTCTTTTATTCCTGTGTTTTTGCGGGTTTATCTGCCTTCTTTTCCATAAAGAAACGCTTTCCCTGTGCAGATTTCCGCAACAGCTGCGTCAAACCGCGCCGGTCCGTCCTCTTTTCAACAAGACGACACGTTTTTAGTCGGCGCCCTGTATCAAAGGCCCCCCAGCTCCATCCCCCGCCGAACAGCGGCCTTGTTCATCTCCAGGAACTGGGGCTTTCTTCCCAGCTTTTTCACCACGGCGGCCAGAAGCTCCTCCTGGGTAAAGACCTTGGCCACCCCGTTGTAGGCCCCCAGCATCACGATATTGGCCACCTTCCGGGAGCCCAGGGCCTCCGCCTCCTCGTCCACGGGGATGGGGAGATACCGGGCGGCGCAGCCCGCCGGGGGACCCTGGCAGAGGCCGCTGTTGGCCAGGATCACCCCATCCTCTTTGACCCGCCCGGCGAACTTCGCCAGGGAGGGCTGGTTCATGGCGATGAGGACGTCGATCTTGCGGACCATGGGGGAGCCGATGGCCTGGTCCGAGAGGGTGACGGTGCAGTTGGCGGTGCCCCCCCGCTGCTCCGGGCCGTAGTGGGGCAGGAAGAGAGCCTCCTTGCCGCAGCCGATGGCTGCGTAGCAGAGCAGCTGCCCGATCATCATCACCCCCTGGCCGCCGAAACCGGCGACGATGAGCCTGTTTTCCATCATTTCACCTCCTTTGCTCTGGAATACTCCCCTTCCGGGAAGACCTTCTCGCTCTGCTCCGCCATCCACTTCAGGCAGTTCTCGGGGGAAAGCCCCCAGTTGGTGGGGCAGATGGAGAGCAGTTCCACAAAGGCGAAGCCTTCGCCCCGCAGCTGGATCTCCAGGGCCTTTCGCAGCCCCTCCTTGGCCCTGCGGACCCCGGCGGGGGTCCGCAGGGAAAAGCGGGCGATGTAGGCGGGGGCCTCCAGCTGGGAAAGGATCTCGCACATCTTCATGGGGTAGCCCTCGGTGAGGGGGTCCCGGCCCAGGGGGGTGGTGGTGGTCTTCTGGCCGACGAGGGTGGTGGGGGCCATCTGCCCCCCGGTCATGCCGTAGGTGCTGTTGTTGATGAACACGGTCATAAACCGCTCCCCCCGGTTGGCGGCGTGGACGATCTCCGAAAGGCCGATGGCCCCCAGGTCCCCGTCCCCCTGGTAGGTAAAGACGATCTTGTCCGGGGCGCACCGGGAAAAGCCGGTGGCCACCGCCGGGGCCCGCCCGTGGGCGGCGCAGACCACGTCAAAGGTGAACAGATTCTTGCTCATAGCCCCGCAGCCCACCGGCAGGACGGCCACCGTCCGGCCGGCGATGCCGTACTCCTCCACCAGCTCGGCCATGAGCTTGGAGACAAGGCCGTGCATACAGCCGGGGCAGTACCGGGTGGGGGCTGCCGCCAGGGTCTTTGGACGCTGATAGACCTTTTCCATCCTTCTCACTCCTTTCTGTACAGGGCCCGGGCGGCGTCCACGATGTCGTCGGCGGTGAAGAGGACCCCGCCGGAGTGGAGGACGGTGGAGATGGGGGCCCGGTTCGCCACCCCCACCCGGACATCCTCGATGACCTGGCAGGGGATGGACATCTCGGCGCAGAGGATCTGCTTCACCCGGGTGTAATCCAGCCGGTCAAAGGAGGCGTAGGGGAAGGGGTAGAGGGTGACAGGCCGGATGAGCCCCGCCTTGATCCCCTCCTCCCGGAGGACGGTGATGGCCGTCTTGGCCACCCGGGCGGTGACCCCGTAGGCGGCGATGACCAGCTCGGCGTCCTCCAGGAGATACTCCTCCTGGAGGACCTCCTCCCGCTCCCACTTTTCGTAGAGGGCGGCCTTGAGGCGGTTGAACTCCTCCTGGGTCTCGTCGGGGGTGAGGAGGGAGGTCACCGCCAGCCTCGTTTCCCCCGCCTTTTCGGCAGCGAAGAACCGCAGTTTCATGGGGGAGGGGTCGGCCATCTCCGGCAGCTCCACCGCCTCCATCATGGCGCCGATGCAGCCGTCGGCGCAGACCAGCACGGGGGACTGGTACTGTTCCGCCTTCTGAAAGGCTTTGCAGGTGTAGTCCACCGCCTCCTGGACGGTGGACGGGGCGTAGACCAGCATCCGGAACCCCCCGTGGCCCGAAGCCTTGGTGGCCTGTAAGTAATCCATCTGGGCCGCCTGGATGGAGCCCAGCCCCGGGCCGCCCCGGGTGACGTTGACGATGACCGCCGGCAGCTCCGCCCCCGCCAGGTAGGAGATCCCCTCGGATTTGAGGCTGATCCCCGGGCTGGAGGAGGAGGTCATAGCCCGGACCCCAGCGGCGGCGGCCCCGTAGACCATGTTCACCGAGGCGATCTCGCTCTCCCCCTGGACAAAATGCCCCGAGACCTCCGGCAGCCGCCGGGCCATGTACTCCGGGATCTCGTTCTGGGGGGTGATGGGGTACCCGGCGAAAAACCGGCACCCCGCCCGCACAGCGGCCTCGGCGATGGCCTCGTTGCCTTTCATAAATACACGTTCCATTTCTGACACCTCCTTTGGTTACCGGTAAACCTCGATAGCCGCCTCGGGGCAGACCACGGCGCAGAGCTTGCAGCCCACGCAGCCCTTGGTCTCGTCGGGCTCCACGGCGTGGTAGCCCATGGCGTTGGTCCCCCCGCCAAAGCGGATGACTCCCTTTTTGCAGGCGGAGACGCAGAGCCCGCAGGCTTTGCAGTATTCCGCCTCGATGGTGATCCTTGCCAAATCTTTTCCCTCCTTTTTCACGTCACGTCTAGTAGCTTGGATACCCGGGGCCGGACCGGGATGACCTCCTTCCCGGGGAAGGGGACAGTCCCCGCCAGCTCCTCCGGCAGCATGATCGCCTCCCAGGCAAGGCCCAGGGGCTCCAGCAGCCGGGCAAGGCGTTCCGCCCCCTCCAGGGCGTCCTCCCGGCCCCCCGCCCCGCCCCGCCAGGGATCGCAGAGGACACGGGCCCGGTCCGGGCCCAGCCCCGCCCAGGACAGGGTGGCGGTCAGCTCCTCCCACAGGCCCCGGGAGGTCATCCCCGGCCGCCGGAAGGGGTTCACCGGCAGAAGGACCCGTGTGGTCTCCTCCCCCAGAAGCTCCCGGTAAAGGCCCAGGGTCCGGGCCCCGTTCCGGCCGCCCCCGGCGTCCAGGATGACCCGGCGGGCGGGGTCGGCCAGGGCCTCGGCCACCCCTCCGGGGACCAGGGGGGAATCCAGGAACTCCTCCCCGTGGACCACCCGGACCCCTGTCAAAGCGGGGGCCAGGTCCCGGAGGCGGAAGAGGGACTTGGTCTGGTCCAGGTCGAAGGCCCAGACCTCCCGGTCCTTCCCCAGCCGCAGGGCCAGGGCGGCGGCCAGTTCGGTCTTGCCGTTCCCCGGGGGGCCCAGGATCAGTAGATTTTTCCGCCGGAACAGGGGCGGCTCTCTGCACTGGGACAAAGCGGTCACTCCCCCTTGTCGAAATAGGTGATGGTGCCGTCGGCGATGACCGAGACCCGGGTGCCGGGGCCGTGGTCCCGCTCCAGCAGGGCCAGGGTCTCCTCCCAGCTGTCCAGATAGACCTGCTTGTCCACGTCCCCGAAGAGGGGGGCGCTGCCCAGGTCGGGATAGGGCATATTGCAGAGTATCCGCCGCACCTGGGGGCGCTTACGGAAGATCTTGCCGCACATCCGGCCGCCGCTGTTTTTGCCGAAGTACCCAAAGACGTAGTGGGGGATCTGCCCCAGGTCGGTGTAGTCCACCAGGACGATGTCCCCGCCCTTGGGGGAAAGGCCCATGCAGGCCAGGCTGATGGCGATGTTGGCCTCGCTGGCCTTGGCGTTGGCGTTGACGATGACAATGTCTTTATCCACCGGGCGCTTCGTCCGGTAGAGCCGCTGGGCGGCGGGGACGCCGGCGTAGTATGCCTCGACAGGGTCCCCGGCGTAAAGGTCCACCGGCTCCAGGCGGGTGTTGTAGATGCAGTCCAGCTTGAAGAACTCCCCAACCATCCGGGTCATCTCTTCGATCTCGGAGCGCATCCCCTCCATCCGCAGGTCCCCCATCATTTCGGTGCTGTTCAGCTGATGTTCCCGGAGGTACTCCACCGCCGTGGTGTGGTTCTGGACGATGGTCTCGATGGAGGCCATGCCGGGGAACAGCAATTTCCCGCCCCCGCCGAAGGAGTTAAAGACATGGGGAGTCAGGGCCCCCAGGCCGATCTTCAGGTCGCAGTCCATCAGTTCCCTGTTGATCTTCACCTCCACCCCCCGGCTGGTGGTCCCGATGGGGACACAGCCGTCGTAGCAGTTGTGGTTGTAGATCGGGTAGCGATGGCAGATCTCCTCCCCCAGCTTCTGGACAAAATCCCGGCGGGTGTGGGCCCCGTGGGTCCCCAGGGCGCAGAGAAAGCGAATTTGCTCCGGTCGGATGCCAGCGGCGTGAAGCTCCTCCAGCACCGCCTCGGCCATGATTTGGGTGGGGGTGCCCCGGGTGATGTCGTCAAAGACGATGGCCACCTCTTTCCGCCCCCGGGCCAGCTCCCGGAGGGGCTTCATGCCATAGGGCCGGTCCAGCTTTTCCTTGATCTGCTCCTTGGTCATGGGGGGCAGGCCGTCCCCGGGGATGCCGTGGTATTCCACCTCCCAGTGGTCCGGCAGGCGGATGGTGACGGGCCGGAAGCCCTGCCAGGCGTTTTGCTGCAGCGTGATCTCCATCAGTCTCCTCCTTTGTTCTCGTTCAGGGCGGCGCCAAAGGCCACCGGTCCCACCAGGGCGGCGTACCGCCGCAGATACCCCTTGGGGATCTCCTTTCGGGGCGGGGAAAACTCCCGCCTCCGCCGTTCCAGTTCTTCCTCCGGGACCTCCAGGTCGATCCGCCGCTCCGGGATGCTGTACCGGACCCGGTCCCCGGTATGTATCAAGGCGACAGGTCCCCCCAGCGCCGCCTCCGGGGAGACGTGGCCGAAGCAGGCCCCGCCGCTGACCCCGGAAAACCGCCCGTCGGTGAGGAGGGCCACCTCCTTGCCCAGGCCCAGCCCCAGGAGGAGGCCGGTGAGGTGGACCATCTCCCGCATCCCCGGCCCCCCTTTGGGGCCCTCGTACCGGACCACGATCATCTCCCCCTTTTGGATCTTCCCCTCCCGGAGGGCGGCGGCGGTCTCTTCCTCCGAGTCAAAGACCCTGGCGACGCCGTCAAAGGTGAACATCTCCGGGGGGCAGGCGGCGGTCTTGATGACGCAGCCCTGGGGGGCCAGGTTGCCGGAGAGGATGGCCAGGCCGCCCTCGGCCAGGTAGGGCCGGGAGAGGGGGCGGATCACCTCCGGGTCGGTGACCCTGGCGTTTCGGGTCACGGCCTCCAGAGTCTCCCCGGTGACGGTAAGGGCGGAGCCGTCCACGAAGCCCCCGTCCAGTCCCTGGCGGAGAAGGGCGCTCATCCCCCCGGCCCGGTGAAAGTCGGTGAGGAAGTGCTTCCCCGAGGGGGAGAGGTGGCAGAGGTTGGGGATCTGGCGGCTGGCCTCGTCAAACTCCCGGAGGGAGAGGGGGATGCCCAGCTCCCCGGCGATGGCCGGGAGGTGGAGCAGGGTGTTGGTGGAGCAGCCGATCATCATGTCCGCCGCGATGCCGTTGGCGAAGGCGGCAGGGGTCATGATCAGGGAGGGCCTCCGGTCGGCCAGGACCATCTCCACGATCCGCTCCCCCGAATCCTTGGCCAGCCGGAGCCGCCCGGCGTGGACCGCCGGGATGGTCCCGTTCCCCGGCAGGGCCATCCCCAGGGCCTCGGTGAGGCAGCCCATGGAGTTGGCGGTGAACATCCCGGCGCAGCTGCCGGCGCCGGGGCAGGCTTCCTCCTCCACCGCCGGGAGGGCGGTCTCGGGAAGCTCCCCTTTGACCACCTTGCCCCGGATGTGGCTGAGCGCCGCCAGGTCCAGGTCCGCCTCCCCCAGCCGCCCGGGGAGCATGGGGCCGCTGTTCACCACGATGGCCGGGATGTCCAGCCGGGCGGCGGCCATGAGCATCCCCGGGGTGATCTTGTCGCAGCCGGTGACAAGGACCAGGCCGTCCAGGCGGTGGGCCTGGGCCATGGTCTCCACCGAATCGGCGATGAGTTCCCGGCTGGGCAGGGACCAGCGCATCCCCCCGTGGCCGGCGCAGTAGCCGTCGCAGACCCCGATGGTGGAGCAGACCAGAGGGGTCCCCCCGGCCCGCCAGATCCCCGCCTCCACCGACTGGGTGAGGCGGTCCATCCCCATATGCCCCGGAAAGGCCGGGCTGTAGGCGTTGATGATCCCGATAAAGGGGCTTTCGATGTCCTTCTGGCGGTACCCCGCCCCCTTGAGCAGGGCCCGGGTGGAGACCCGATGGGTCCCTGTTTTCATTGCGTCGCTACGCATAGATCTGCCTCCTTTTACCCCTTGATGCCATATCGTTCGATCTTTCTCGTCAGGGTGCTGCGGTCCATCCCCAGGCGGCGGGCGGCCCGGGTCCGGTTGCCCTCCTCCTCCAGCAGGGCTTCGGCGATGGCCCGGCGTTCCAGCTCCTCCATGGTCTGGGCGCCCCGGTTCCGGCTCTCGTGCTTCTGCTGGCGGTAATACAGGTCCTGGAGGACCGGCAGGATGGCCTCCCGCCGGGCCACCCCCTCCTGGGTGAGGGCCACGATCTTCTCCAGGGTGTTGCGAAGCTCCCGGACGTTCCCCGGCCAGTCGTACTCCTGCAAGACCTGGAGGATCTCCCGGTCCACCCCGGTCACCCGGCACCCCAGCTGGCGGTCGATCTGGCCGATGAGGGACTCCACCAAAAGGGGGATGTCCTCCCGACGCTTCCGCAGGGCGGGGAGGTGGATGTTGAGGATGCTGAGGCGGAAGTAGAGGTCGTTGCGGAAGTTCCCGTCCAGCACCGCCTCGTAAAGGTCCTGGTTGGTGGCGGCGATGACCCGGACGTCGATGGGGATGACCTTTTCGCCCCCCACCCGGCGGACCTCCTTCTCCTGGAGGACCCGGAGGAGCAGGGCCTGCATCCGCTTGTCGATTTCCCCGATCTCGTCCAGGAAGATGGTCCCCTTGTGGGCCAGTTCAAAGAGGCCGGCGCTGCCGCCCCGCCGGGCCCCGGTAAAGGCCCCGTCCACATAGCCGAACAGCTCGCTTTCCAGCAGGGACCCGGGGAGGGCGGAGCAGTTCACCGCCACGAAGGGCTCCCCCCGCCGGGGGCTGGCGTTGTGGATGGACTGGGCGAAGATCTCCTTGCCGGTGCCGGTCTCCCCGGTGATGAGGACGGTGGAATCCAGGCGGCAGAAGGTCCGGGCCAGCTTTTTGGTCTGGCCGAGGCTCCGGCTCTCCCCCACAAGGTCATCGAAGGTGTAGTGGGCGGTGAGCCCCTTCTGGGCCAGCTGGGACCGCATCCGGCGGCCCGATTCCTCCATCTCCTGGATCTTCTGGAAGGTGGAGACGGCCCCCAGCACCTCCTTCCCCGCCCGGAGGGGGATGTTGGTCACCACCAGCTCCCGGCTCTTCACCACCCGGTTCTTCTCCTCCCGGCCGCTTTGGAGCGTCTCCTCCAGATTCAGCTCCGGCACCACCTGGGAGACGGGCTGCCCCCGGGAGAGGCTGTCCAGCCCCAAAAGGTCCTGGGCCCTGGTGTTGAAGAGGGTGATCCGCCCGGCGCCGTCCACGGCGAGGAGGCCGTCGGGGGAAAAGTTGATGATGGTGCGGAGCATCTCCTTCTGCTGCTTTTCGGCCTGGATGGCCCGGCAGAGGCGAAGGGCCTGCTCCACCGAGGCGGACACCGCCTCCTGGGAGCACCCCACCATCTCGTAGACCACGGGGTAGGGCTCCAGCAGGCGGAGGTGGAGGCCGTCGTACTCCCCCCAGCCGCCGCTGATGATGACCTGGACCCCGTCCCCGGCCGCCTGGAGTATCCGCTGGCGGAGCTCTGTCACGTCCTCGGCCCGGTATTCCTCCACCGAAAGGCCCAAGAGCTTTCCCACCCGCCGGGCCTTTTCCACAAAGGAGCCGCACTCCACCACCGCCACCCGCTTTTGGGTGCCGGCGTATTTCTGCATCGTCTCCAGGACGTCCAGGTCGGTGACCTCCAGCTCCACCACCTGGACCTGGGGGAAGCGGCGGCGGACCTCGCTGGCCAGGGTCCCCCGGGTGACGATGATCTCCTTGCCGGCGGCCACCTGCTCCGCCACCCGCTCCAGGATGGATTTGCGGTAGTCCGGGTCCTGCTCCCGTATCACGGTGATGATGTCGATGTCCAGCCCCCGCTTTTTCAGTTCTTGGCGGTAGGAAGGTTCCAGTTGCCGGAAGGGCGCGACGATCAAGGTGTTTTTCACTTGCCGATCCTCCTTTGTACTCTCCTTTTGCGATCGCGCCGGCGGCGTGACCAGCATTTTTATTTTGTTATCGGCAAGTTCTCTTATTCCATTTGACCTGGTGGGGAGAGATCTCTTTCATACTCCTCCATCGCCAGTTCCAAAAGCTCCCTTTCCCCCCGGCGGTCCAGCTCGGGGGTGTACTGGTGGATCGGCTCCTCCCCCCGAAGGGTCCGGAGCGCCCCCTGGCTCAACGCCTCCAGCTCGTCCTCCCCGGGCAGGACCACCACCTTGCCCAAAAAGGAGATCCGGGGGATCAGCCAGGCCAGGAACCGTTGGGACCGGGCGATGGCCCCGGTGAGGACGATCTGGTCCACCTTCCCTTCCAGGACGGTGGCCAGTTCCCCCACCCCTTTGGCGGTCTGGTAGGCCATGGTCTCGTAGACCAGCCGGGCCTTGACGTCCCCGGCCTGGATCTGCTTTTCCACCTCCCGGGCGTCGTTGGTCCCCAGCAGGGAGACCAACCCCCCTTGCCCCCGGGTCCGGCGGATGAGTTCCCCCGGCCCCAGATCCTGGGCGGCGGCGTGGCGCAGAAGGGGGGTCACCGGGACCCGCCCCGCCCGCTCGGGGGAGAAGGGTCCCTCGGAGTCCAGGAGGATGTCTACCATCCGCCCCTTGCGGTGGGCGGAAAGGGTGATGCCGCCCCCCATGTGGACCACGATCTGGTTCAGCTCCCGGTAGGAGCTGCCCGCCTCCCTGGCGGCCCGGATGGCCATGGCCCGCATATTCAGGGCGTGGCACCGGCTGAGGCGGATCACCTCCCGGTAGCCGGTGAGGAAAGCCAGGGGTCCAAATTCGCTCACCGTCACACCGTCGTAAACTAAGGCGGGGATGCCCAGGGGCTTGGCCGCCTGGTAGGCCAGCACCCCGCCCAGGTTGGAGGCGTGCTGCCCCAGGGGACGGTGGAGAAGCCGGTCCACCATCAGTTCGTTGACCTTGTAGGCCCCGCTCTCCACCGGGACGATGACCCCGCCCCGGCCCACCACCGCCGACAGCTTTTCCCGGAGGCCCAGGGAGTCCAGAAACTCCCCCACCGTCCCAGCCCTAAGCCCCAGCTGGCCGGAGACGGTCTTATAGGGGGCCAGCTGCTCTGCCGTGTAATCCACCTGTTTTTTCGCCACCAGCTCGGTGTCCCGGTAGACCCCCAGCTTCATGGAGGTGGAGCCGGGGTTGATGGCCAGGATCAGCCGCTCTTCCATCAGGGGCCCTCCTTTCTTCCGGCGGCCATAGCCGCTGCCAGCCTCATAGCGGTGACTTTGCTCCGAACCGGGGAGGACCGGGAAGGGATGACGATGGGGACCTTCGCCCCCAGGACCACCGCCGCCGTGGTCCCTCCGGCGCTGTAGGACAGGGCCTTGACCAGCAGGTTCCCCGCCGTGATGTTGGGCACCGCCAGCAGGTCGGCGTCCCCCGCCACCGGGCTTTGGTAGCCCTTGGTCTCTGCCGCCCCTGGTACCATGGCCAGGTCGTAGGAAACAGGGCCCTCCACCACGGCCCCGGAGAAGTCCCCCTGCCGGCCCATCTCCTTCAGCCGGGCGGCGTCCACCGTCTCCGGCATCTTGGGATTCACCTTTTCCACCGCCGCCAGGACCGCAACCTTGACCTCGTTCTGGCCCACCCCGTGGTAGAAGTCCAGGGCGTTGCGGATGGCCGCCGCCTTCTGTTCCAGGGCAGGGTAGGTGAGAAGGGCGCAGTCGGTGAGGCCCAGGAGCTTGTGGTAGCTGGGAAGTTCCATCAAGGTGAGGTGGGAGAGGACGCCTCCCCGGCAGAGGCCGTTTTCCTTCCGGACCAGCTGTCCCATGATGACGGCGGTCTCCACCAGTCCCTTGACGATGAGCCGGGCCTCCCCGTCCCGGACCAGGCGGATGGCCAGGGCCACCGCCTCCTCCGGGGATGCGGCGGGGAGGACCTCCGGGGAACCGGGGAGCCCCAGCTTGTTCCACCGGGCCTCCATGGCCTCGGGCGGCCCGATGAGGACCGGCTGGATGCTGCCCCTCTGCCACGCCTGGGATGCCGCCTCCAGGGTGTGGTCCTCATCCCCCCAGACAACGGCGGCCCGCTGGAGGGAATGTCCCTGGACCGAATCAAAAAGCTGCTGAAAATTCTGAAAACTCATATCGCTGCTCCTTTGCGCCGCCGGGCGGGGATGCCGCTCCGGCGTTCCTAACAAGATATTCAGCAAGACCCGTGCCAACTTGGCGAAAAAGAAAAAATATCCCGGAAGAAGGGAGCTCTTCCGGGATGGATGCAAAGAAAAACATGGCCTCGAAAAGAGGTCGAAATAAAGCGGAGGGGACGATGGCAGGACAGGACCGTGCAAAACACGGCAAGGTCCGTGGCGTTTTGCACGGGGCCTGTGATGCTTCAGACCGTGTGACAGGAAAGACCCGCCCCGGCAGAACGCCGGAGCGGGCCCCTTCCCGCCGGGGCAGGAGGGATCACCCCTCCTGCTCCTGTAAGTACCGTGTCAGTTTATCCGGAAAGTTCACCGTCATCCCGTCGGCGCCGCAGCGGTAGACGTGGCGCATCAGCTCCTCGTCGTAGATCCCCCAGGCCCGGACCGAAAAGCCCAGCTGGTGGAACCGCCGGGTCATCTCCGGGGTGAGGGAGGAGGCGACAGGGCAGAGCTCCTCCCCGCCGATGGAGCGCAGCCGCCCCGCGGGGTCCGGCTCGCCGGCCTTGTACAGGTAGCCCACCCGGTAGCCCGGGGCGTAGGCTTTGGCGTTTTTCAGGCTCTCGAAGTTGAAGGAGGTGAGGACGGTGCGCTCCCGCATCCCGCTGGCCTCCAGCATATCGATGGTCTCCTTTTCCACGCCGTCCTGCTTCAGCTCGATGGCAAAGACCAGGTCCTTGTCCCCGAAGTATTTGAGGAAGTCCTGGAAGGTGCAGATCTTGTCGGTGCGGGTCTTGGCGGCGTTGTGGATGTCCAGCTTCAGCAGCTGGCGGTAGGTGTAGTCGCTGACCTGGCCCGTGCCGTTGGTGACCCGGGCGATGTCGTCGTCGTGGAAGAGGACCAGCACCCCGTCCCTGGTGCGGTGGATGTCGGTCTCCACCCCGTTGGCCCCCATCTCCACGCCGGCGTAAAAGGCGCTGAGGGTGTTCTCCGGGTAATACTCGCTGGCTCCCCGGTGGGCGTAGTTGATAAACAAATGATTCACCATCCAATTTCAGTCAAATTCGTTTTTTTCTCGCCTTCCAGACCCGGCTGACAACCACGAAAAGCACCGCCACCAGGGTGGCGCAGAGGAAGAACATGGAGATGGGGCGCACAACGAAGGAGCCGATGACGTCCCCCTTGGAATACTGGAGGCTGCGGATAAGGTAGGTCTCCATGATGCCCCCCAGAAGGAAACCCAGGATAAAGGGGGAGGTGGGGAACTTGTACTTCTTCATCAGAAAGCCGATGACGCCGAAGATCACCACGCTCCACACGTCGAAGATCTGGTTGTTGCTGGCAAAGATGCCTGCGGCGCAGAGGGCCATGATGATGGGGTAGAGGTATTACTGGTA
>CANOCD010000016.1 GCA_947564495.1 uncultured Angelakisella sp.
AAAAACCGAAGGAAGGTGCGCCTATGGAACAAAAGCTGCAGGAGCTGCTCAAGGCGGGGCGGTTCGCCATCGTGGGGGTGGCCAATACCCTGGTGGACTTTGCCGTCTTTACCCTCCTGGCCCAGGTGATGGGGGCCAACGTCTACCTCTCCCAGGCGTTGGGGTACGGGGCGGGCATCCTCAACAGCTACACCTTCAACCGCAGCTGGACCTTCCGGGCGGAGGGCCGGTTTTTCAGCCCCGCCCTGGCCCGGTTCCTGGCCCTCAATCTGACCATGCTGGCATTCTCCACCGGCCTGATGTTCCTGGCCATCGACCTGGGGGGACTGCCCAAGTTCCCGGCCAAGATCGCTGTCACCGGGGTCACCATGGTGGTGAACTTCCTGGTGAGCCGCTTCTGGGTGTTCCGGGTCCGGAAATGAGGCCCCGCCACCGTCTTGATTTTGCCGGGCGATAGGTTTATAATAAAAATATCCCAAAAGCTGAAATCTTTTGCCCGTGAAGATCGTCTATCTCTATAGAGAGGAGCGTGACATTTTATGAAAAAGCAAGCAAGGAGACTGCTGGGCCTTGTCCTGGCGGCGGGGCTGGTCCTGGGGGGAGCCGTCACCGGCTGGGCCGACGCCATCTCCACCTACAGCGTCTCGGTGGGCCAGGGGGTGCTTTCCATCATCCGGAGCGGGAAGGTGACCAACAGCTTCCGCACCCTGTCCAGCGACGTCACCGCCATGACCGCCTCGGACGGCAGCCTCATGGTCTGCTTCACCAACAGCCAGGGGGAGTACGTGGGGGTGGCCCTGGGCAGCCAGGAGATCGTGAACTTCTACGGCGCCATCGGCACCCTGCGGCTGGATGATTCCCTGGACCGCCCGGTGGTCATCGGGGCCTCCGCCCGGGTCACCAAGCTGAAGGTGGACGCCCCGGTGAAGGTCTCGGTCTGGGGCCGGGTGGACAGCGGCAACGTGGACGCCGCCGCCAGCATCGTCACCGCCAAGGGCTCCCAGATCAGCAACCTGTACTTCGAGGACAGCAGCGGCAGGCTCTATGTCAACGAGGGCTCGGTGGTGGATGGCACTACCATCCTTTACAGCGGCAACAACCTGGGGAACATCAGCTCCAACTCCTCCTCCAGCAGCAGCTCCCGCCGGGACAGCACCACCAGCCGCACCGTGGACGGCATCACCCTGAAGACCACGAAAATCTACGCCGACTACGACGACACCCTGGGGGACCTCCTGGATGAGCTGCAAGCCAGCGTGGAGGCCTACAACCGCCGGGGCAAGGCCCTGGACGGGAGGGTCCGGTGGAAGGACGACGCCACGACCGATGTGGATGACGGCGGGCGTTTCCGCTTTGAGTTCATCCCCGACGACGATGACTACGACACGGTGAGCTCCACCATCCGTATTGTGGTGGACGAGGACGTGGGGTACGAGGACGTCCACCTGGACATCGAGCAGATCACGGTGAGCAAAAGCAAGAACCCCAAACGCCTCTCCTACTACCTCAGCCGCCTGGAAAACAAGGTGGAGGCCCGCAATGACGACGGCCGCCGGGTTTATGGTGAGTTCAAGTGGTCCGGCAGCAACAAGAAGGTGGAGGAGAGCGGGGACTATTACTTTACCTTTACCCCCTACAGCTCCAAGTATAAGGTCGTCAAGGATAAGATCTATATCGAACTGGTCGACTGATCGAACAAAGACCGCCAGCGGAGGGTTTCGGCTGGCGGTCTTTTTGCGTGGGGTTACTGGGGTTGGGTAAAGGAAAAGACCCGGGGAGCAGACCAGCTGACCCCCGGGCCTAAAATTTACACATCTGGACAAAGCAGAACCCCTTGTGGGTTGGTTGCAACGTTTTGATTTTGCACAGCCTAAGTCTCCAGGCACAAACTAACGGCCTTCGACCGGTAAGGCCGAAGGCCGTGTAGGGCGTGCCTGCGGCCGCTTGGCCGCTGGTGCGGGCGGCGGGACTTGAACCCGCACGGTTGCCCATTGGCTCCTAAGACCAACGTGTCTGCCATTCCACCACGCCCGCGTAACGCCCGCGTAACGCCCCCGTTTAGGGGGCTTTCCCATTTTACCACACTTTCGGGAAGAATACCAGTTCCCCGGAAAATTTTCCTCGCTACAGCTTCAGCAGCCCCGCCTCCGCCATTTCCTGGGCGGAGAGCATCACCCCGGCCTTGCCGGTGGGGTAGGTCAGCCCCCCCTGGAGCCAAACCGCATAGGGCTCCCGAAGCGGAGCGTCGGCGGAAAGCTCGATGGAGGCCCCCATGGTGAAGGCCCCCGCCGCCATGATGACCTGGCTGTCGTAACCGGGCATATCCCAGGGCACGGGGGTTACGAAGGAGTCCACCGGGGCCCCCTTTTGAATCCCCCGGCAGAAGGCGCAGAGGGTCTCCGGGCTGCCGGTGAGGACCGACTGGATGATGTCCGTCCGGGGGGCGTCGTGGGCCGGGTTCACCTCAAATCCCAACAGGTGATAGAAAGCGGCGGCGAACACCGCCGTTTTCAGCGCCCCAGCCACCACGGCGGGGGCGAAGAAGATGCCCTGGTAGAGGCTCCGCAGGGTGTCCAGGGTGCAGCCCACCTCCTTGCCCATGCCGGGACAGGTGAGGCGGTAGGCGCAGAGCTCCACCAGATCCTTCCGGCCAGCGATGTATCCCCCTGTGGGGGCGATGCCGCCGCCGGGGTTCTTGATGAGGGACCCGGCGATGAGGTCCGCCCCCGCCTGGGTGGGCTCCCGCTTTTCCACCAGCTCCCCGTAGCAGTTGTCCACCATGACGATGACGTCAGGGTCCTGCTCCTTGGCCGTCTTGGCGATCCTGCCGATCTCCTCCACCGACAGGCTGGGGCGGAGGCTGTAGCCCCGGCTCCGTTGGATGTAGATCATCCGGGCCTCCCGGGACGCCTCGGCGATGGCGGCGTAGTCCGGTGTCCCGGAGGGGAGGAGGTCCACCTGGCGGTACTTCACCCCCCACTCCATCAGGGAGCCGGTGTTCTCCCCCCGGATGCCGATGGTCTCCTCCAGGGTGTCATAGGGGCTCCCGGTGACCGAGACCATCAGGTCCCCGGGGCGGAGCACCCCAAAGAGGGCGGTGGCCAGGGCGTGGGTGCCGGAGACGAAGGTGTGGCGCACCAGGGCGTCCTCCGCACCAAAGATGCTGGCGTAGACAGCGTCCAGGCCCTCCCGGCCCCGGTCGTCGTAGCCGTAGCCGGTGGTGCCCTTCAGGTGGGCCTCGCTGATGCCGTTTTTCAGAAAGGCGGAAAGGACCTTCTGCCCGTTGTACTCCTCGTTTTCGGCGATGCGGGCGAAGGCCGGGGCGCAGAGGGCCTCCGCCTGGCGGCTCACTTCCAGGAGCCGGGGGTGGATGTCAAAAAAGTCGGTCATGGTTTCCTCCGTTTGTTAAATCATACCCCATTCGATCTCCTCCAAAAGAGGGGACCAGAAGGTGAACTCGTCCCGGAGCATTTCCGGGTCCAGGGCGGAGAGCTTTTCCCGCAGCCCCGCCGCTTCTTTTCGGGCCTGCTCCTCCTCGTTGTCCCCGCCCCGGCGGAACAGGGCGGAAAGGAGGGCCGCCGCCATAGCCATCCCCCGGTGGCGGCGGTAGAGCCTGACGGCAGCCGCCAGGGTCTTTCGATCCCTGGCAAGGTAGACCATGGGGTGCTCCGCCCCCTCTGCGGTGTCCAGGAGATAGACAGTCCCGTTCCCGGCCTCCCCGACGAGGTTGCCCACGTCGTCCGCCCCGATGATTTGGTACTCCGCCCCGGCAAAGGTCCTTTGGGAAAACTCCCCGGGCGGCAGGAAGGTGATGTTGAAAAACTGCTTGGGCAGGCCGGTCACTTTTGACCCACCCCCAGCTCCCAAAGCTCGTCCACGTAGCCGTCCACCCACTTGACGCCGTGGGCGGTCCACTCCTGCTTTTTGTCCTCCGGGGCGGGGGGCCAGAGGACCAGCTTGGCCGGGGGAGCCTCATAGATCTGCTCCAGGATGGCAAGGCTTTCCGGGTAGTGGAACCAGAGGGAGCGGTCCGGGTCGGGATGCTCCCGCCGCCACCGGGCGAACCCCGGGAGGAAGGTCTTGTCCTTCGGCAGCTCCAGGGTCCCGAAAAGCTCCTCCGGGAGGAGCAGCCAGGCCAGGACATAGAGGCCGTGGGCGTAGACGCAGAAGGGCCAGATGCCCAGCTTGGGCCGCTTGTCCTTGAGGTAGCCCTTGCAGACCGCCAGCAGGTCCTTGCTGGCTGCCGCCATGTCCTTCCGGGCCAGGTCCAGAAGGAAGGAGACCATGGCCTTGCCCAGCTGGTTGGCTTTCTTGCTTGTTAAGAACTGCTCCGCCTGGGGGACGGCCTGTTCCAATATATTTTTGTCCTTGTACCACAGCCCGATGAGCAGGTGGGCGGCGGCGGGAAACAGGGGGTCGTAGCAGTTTTTCACCTGGGCAAGGACCGGGGGCAGGATGCGCTCCATGGCCCCAAGGTTCCCGCAGGCGAAGCAGACCAGCATACAGTGGAAGTTTTTCTCGTAGTTGTAGCCGCCGTAGATCACCGGCATCATAGCGCACTTGCTCCGCTGGTTCAGCACCCGGCACAGCCCGGGCCAGTCCTCCTTTTGGATGCAGTCCTCGATCCAGGCGTTCCAGTCCTCCGGTTCCGGCGCAAGGCCGGAAACAAAGGTCAGCTGGTTGTGGAACAGGTGCCGCAGCCGTGCCTTGGCCTCCGGCTCCTTGCCCGGGTCGGTGAACCGGGACATGATCTTTTGGTAGGTATTTTCCAGGGCCACGAGGTCGGTTTTTAGCTCCATTTTCGCTTCCTCCCTGCAACTGCTGTTATCACCGACAGGATCAAAAACAAGCCGGTGTAATTGACGAAAATATCCCGGTAGGCGGAGGGGGCCAGGGGCTCCCGAAAGCTGGTGGTATAGACATAAAGGAGAGCCAGGGCCATGGTGGGCAGATAGGCCCCCAGCATTTTCAGGGCCGTGTTTTTCATCGGCAGCTTTGCCGCCAGCTCATAGGCGGCCACGCCGATGAGGACGATCCACGCCCGGTCGATCTCGTGCCAGTTCCCGTTGGGGTCCGAAAGCACCCCCGACACTAAGTACAAAACGCTGTTTGCCACCGTCGCCACGGTGTACACCACGCAGTAGACAAAGATGGATTCTTTCAGCCATCCGTTCCAGATCTTTTTCATCGTTCCTCTTTCTATGCCCCTCCCTTCTCCCAGACCGCCCCGGCGGGGACGAAGCCCCGGGAGGTATAGAAGGCCGCCAGCTCCTCCCGGCAGGCCAGGAGGGGCCGCTTTCCCTGATCCATAGCCGCCAAGACAGCGGCCAGGAGGGCGGCGGTTCCGTACCCCCTCCCCTGCCTGTCCCGGCGGCAGGCCAGAAAGCCGATGGCGGCCCCTTCCTTCCCCAGGAGGTTAGCCGCCCCGGCCACGGGCTGGCCCCTATGGTCAGGAACCAGCACCACTTGGGCGGCCCCCCGGCGGACACGAAGGTGCAGCTCGGCGTAAAGGGCGTCCCGGTCCTCGGGACGGACCGCCCCCGCCCCGACGTTGCAGTCGGCCAGTCCCATGCAGGAGGGGACGCAGAGGGCCTGTTCCTCCGGCGGGGGGCCCTGGTACTCCAGGACCCGGCGGGGCTCCCATCCCCCGGGAAGGAGGCGGGCGATCTCCCCGTCCGCCATCCCGGGGAGGTCCCCCAGGGCGGCGAGAAAGGCGGCGGCCTCCGGGGCGAAGGCCGGGTCAGCGGTGGCCCAGAGGCCGGTCTCGGTGCGGCAGACCGCCCCGGCGGGGGCTCCGTCCGGGGCGAGGGCCAGCCAGACCTCCCGGCGGAGGCCGGGGCCCGCCGTCTTTGCCAGCCCCTGGATCATGGCCAGCAAAAGGGGCTGGCCGGGGCATCCTTTCAGCCGGGGGTCATTGGGGTCGATCTGGCGGATCATCCCCGGGGCAGCTCTTTTGCCAGGAGAACCAGCAGCTTCCGGGCGTTTTCCATGTCGGTTTTGTTTGCCAGGGTGTTGGCGGCGTGGAGGTACCGCACCGGCAGGGAGACGGCCAAGGTCTTGGCGCCGGCGGCGGCGGAGGCGTAGCTGCGGGAATCGTTGCCCCCAAAGACCCCCTCCTTGGTCTGCCAGGGGATGCCGTTGTCCTCGGCGATCTGGGTGGCCTTCCGGTAGAGGTCCCGGGGGTAGATGGTCCCCTTGTCCATGAAGGAGATCACCGGCCCGGCCCCCACCCGGCAGACCTGGCGGCCCTCCGGGGCGGAGGGCAGGTCCCCGGCGGTGGTGCTTTCCACCACCACGGCGATGTCGGGCCGCTGGGAGAAGGCCACCGCCTTGCTCCCGGCGCAGCCGGTCTCCTCCTGGACCACAAAGGCGAAGGTGCAGTCGCAGTCCAGCTCCCCCTGGATGAGGTCCAGAAGGAGGGCGCACCCTGCCCGGTCGTCGATGGCCTTGGCCAGGACCGACCGGTCCCCCAGCTCCTGCCAGGGGCCGATGAAGGTGGCCTGATCCCCCAACGAGACCAGGGAGAGGGCCTCCTCCTTGTCCTTGGCCCCGATGTCGATCCGCATATCTTCCAGCTTGGCGTACTCCTTCCGCTCCTCCTCGGTGAGAAGGTGGATCGGCCGGGTGCCGATGACCCCGGGGACGGCGTTTTTGCCGATGAGGACCGGCCGTCCCGCCGTCACCGCCGGGGTGACGCCCCCCACGGCGGCAAAGTGGAGCATCCCCTCCTTGGCGGCATGGGTGATGACAAAGCCCACCTCGTCCATATGGGCGGAGAAAAGGACCTTCTTCGTCCCGGTCTCCTTCCCCTTCTTGTGGACGATGAGGTTGCCCATGTTGTCCACCTGGTAATCATCGCAATGGCCCTGGATTTTTCCGATGAGGTAGTCCCGGACCTCGTCCTCACAGCCGGAGATCCCCCGTAACTGTGTCAGTTCCTTCATCTGTTCCAGCAGCTGTTTCATCTCACTTCACCTCCCGGGCAAATTCCGCCATGAGCCTGGCGGTGCTGAGAACATCCTGGGCGGAGACCGTCTCCACCGCCGTGTGCATACTCCGCAGGGGGATGGAAAGGAGCCCGCACCGCACCCCTTTCCCCGAGGCCGCCACGATGTCGGTATCGGTGCCGGTGCGCCCCCCCATGATGTGGGTCTGCCAGGGGATCTCCTTTTCCCCCGCCAGATCGCGGAGCCGCTGGAACATCCCCCGGTTCACCGCCGGGGCCAGGTCGATCTCCACCCCGCCGTTCATCTGGCCGCACTCGTGGTCCTTCACCCCGAAGCCGTCCCCGAAGGAGACATCCACCAGCAGGGCCATGTCCGGGGCCAGGGCGAAGGCCGCCGTCCCCGCCCCGTAGCCGCTGGTCTCCTCCTGGGAGGAGAGGCAGACAGTGACTTTACAGGCGGGGGCCTGCTCCCTCAGCATCTTGGCGGCGGCGATGACCGCCACGCAGCCCACCCGGTCATCCTGGGCGGGGGAAAGCATCAGGTCGTTGGCCATCACGGTGAAGGCCCCGTCCATGGTGACAGGGTCCCCGGGGGCGAAGGCTTTTTTCGCCTCCTCGTCGGAAAGGCCGGTGTCCACCAAAATTTCCTCCATTTTCAAGGGCTTCTCCTTACCGTCGCAGAGGTGGGGCGGGGTGGAGGCGATGACGGCGGGGTGCCGTCCCTCCCTGGCGTGGACCGTCACCGGGGAGGCCGGGAGGAGGCGGCAGTCCAGCCCCCCCACGTTGGCCACCCGCAAAAAGCCGCCCTTCTCCAGCCGGGTCACCACCATGCCGATCTGGTCCAGGTGGGCCTCCAGCATCAGGTGGGGGGCGCCGGGCTCCCCTTGGTTCACCTGGCAGAGGACGCTCCCCAGGGGAGTGCGGCGCACCGATCCCAGGGGGGCCAGCAGGGTCTCGGCGGCTGCGGCGGCCCCGTCCTCCCGCCCCGAGGTGCCGGGGGCTTCGCAAAGGGTCTTGGTCATTTGGATGATCTCGGAAAGTTCCATTCGGTTACCTCCTGTACGAATTGTTATTTTTCTATGGTAAAATACAATGAGTATCTTCCTTTACCACCGGAGCCAGTCCAGCAGCGTCTTTTTCCGGGGCGGCTCGGCTTCTTCCCTGTCCCAGTTTTCGGGGACACGCTCCGGGGGCAGGGCGCCGAAGCCGGTGAGGGCGTACCCCTCCTCCCCCTCCCGGAAGGTCACCCGGAAGGTGGTGTTCTCCTCACGGCCCCAGTATTCCAGGACCACCTCCGGCCCCCGGAGGGTGACCACGGCCAGGTCGTAGGGGAACCGCCATCCCTTCTTTAACACCAGGCGGTTAAACCGCTGGGTCATGTTGTCCAGCTCCCGGAGCTCCCCCGCCAGCCGGGCCAGCCGGGGGCGCAGGGCCTCGAACTCCTCCCGGCTGTCTCTCCCCAGGTCGGCCACGATGTCGTAGGCATCCTCCGGGGAAAGGACCACCTCCCCGTTTTCGGAAAGGGTCAATTTTGCCGGGTCGGTGATGAACCTTTCGGGGTCGCTGTACCGGTCGTAGTCGTTCCAGAGCATGGTACAAACCTCCGCTCACTTGTGATATTTTCCCCCCGCCAGGATGGAAAATCCCCGGTAGAGCTGTTCCGCCAGCATCACCCGGAAGAGCTGGTGGGGGAAGGTCATGGGGGAGACCGAGAGGCGGAAAACCGCCCGCTCTTTCACCTCCCGGGAGAGGCCGTGGCTCCCGCCGATGGCAAAGCAGAGGGCGCTCCCCGTCTGCTGCCGCTCCCGGAGGAGGTCGGCCAGCCCCTGGGAGGAGAGCTCCTTCCCCTCAATGCAGAGGGCCACCAGGGGGGCCTTTCCCGCCCGGTCCAGGATGGCCTTGCCCTCCTCCCAAAGGCCCTTCTCGATCTGGGCCGGGGAGGGGTCCTCGGGGAGGCGGTATTCCGGCAGTTCCGCCACCTGGAAGGCGCAGTAGGCGGAAAGGCGCTTCTGGTACTCGGCCAGCCCTTCCCGGAGCCAGGGCTCTTTCAGCTTGCCGATGGCGATGAGGGTAACGGTGAACATAGGGAACCCTCCGATTTTGTTGAATTATAATTGCTTTATACAAATTGTAAACCAGTCAAAATGTTGTCGGCCTTGTACCACTCCCACCACTGGACGATACTGGGGAAGTCGGTGTAGTCGACCAGGGCCTCCAGCCGCTCCCCCTCAAAGACGGCGCAAAGGCCGTGCTCGATGGAAAGGCGGTTGTCCGGCCCGCCGAAGGTCAGGGCCCAAAGGGGCTGTTCCCTGCCGCATAAAGCCAGGTCGATGTCCGCCCCGCCGATGTAGGGGTGGAGTTCCTCCTTGGCGGCAAAGTCCAGCCGGACCGGTTCCCGACCGTCCCCCATCCAGACATCCCACAGGGGGGACCGGCGGTAGGCCGCAAAGGTCCCCGCCAGGACCCGGTCGTAGCTCTGCCGGAAATGCTCCCGGATGAAGGCCAGGGCCGCCTCCGGGTCCTCTTGGTTCTCCTTCTCCCGCCAGAGCCGACAGTGCAGGGCGGTCTCCCCCGCCCCGAACAAAGCGGGGGCGCAGGGGACGGAAAGGGTCCCCAGGTCGTCCAGGTAATCCACGTCCATCCGCTGTTCCCTCCCGGCTTCAAACAAAATCGGTCCCGGCGTTTTCCGGCAAAAGAAAAGGCCCCAAAAGGGCCTGTGCAGGGGAAATCCGCAAGGTTCGGGCAAAGCAAAGCGCCCGGGACCCTGCAGCGGGCCCTAAGCCCTGGCCTGTCCTGCCCCAACAGTTTTAGTTGCCTAAGATTCGCCTACAGACCTAGGCAAAGCAAAAGGCCTGGAGCCACACAACCGGCTCCAGGCCCTGGCCTGGTGGTCGGAGTGACGGGATTTGAACCCACGGCTTCTTGGTCCCGAACCAAGCGCGCTACCAACTGCGCTACACCCCGATAGTTCCCCCACAGTGCGGAGGACACCTTATCATTATACCGATTCCCGGGGAAAAGTCAAGTGTTCCCGGAACTTTTCCCCGCCTCCACCCGCTGGTAGGCGATCCTGGGGCTGCCGTCCTCGGCCAGAATTTCCCCCCGGGGGAGAAACCCATACTTCTCCAAAAGGTGCTGCATGACCCGGTTGTCCCGGTGGGTGTCGATCTTCAGATTCCCGGCGGTCCCCCCGCAGAAGGCCAGGCACCGGCCCAGGAAGCCCCGGACCGTCCCGTCGCTGGCCACCCGGTGGATCACCCAGTAGGGGCCGGCCTCCTGCCACTCCCCCCGGATGGCCTCGTAGGACGCCTCCGGGCCGGGGCGAAAAACAAAGGCCCCCGCCGCCCGGCCTCCCTCCACCGCCAGGTAGAGGTCCCCCCGGCGGATGTCCTCCTCCAGGGTGGATCGGGCGGGACGATCCTCCCCCCACTGGGTGGGGTTGCCGGTCCGCTTCATGGTCTCCCGGGCGGCGGCGTAGATCCGCAGCAGCTCCGGCAGGTCCCCCGGGACCGCCTTTCGTATCTCCATGGTTTTTCCTCCCCTATGGAAAAACCGGCGCCATGGGGGACGCCGGCTCTTTCGGTCATTCTGCCGTGCTGAAATCGGCCAGGCGGAGCTTGGGGTTCTTGTCGGTGGCCCAGGTGATGTTCCAGGCGCTGGTGAAAAGCAGCAGTTGGCGGTTCTTGAAATCCTGGACGATCTTGGTGTCGGAGGAGAGCACCAGCTTTTTGGCGTCGAAGTCCTCCTCGTCGTTTTCGATCCACCGCAGGAACTGGTAGGGCAGGTCCTCCCGGCGAATTTCAACACTGTACTCGTTTTTCAGGCGGTACTCCAGCACTTCAAACTGGAGGACCCCCACCACCCCCACGATGATCTCCTCCATGCCGGAATCCGGCTCGTGGAACATCTGGATGGCGCCCTCCTGGGCGATCTGGGTGATGCCCTTGACGAACTGCTTGCGCTTTAGGGTGTCCACCTGGCGGACCCGGGCGAAATGCTCCGGGGCGAAGGTAGGGATGCCCCCGAATTTGAACCGCCCGCTCCCCCCGCAGAGGGTGTCCCCGATGGAGAAGATGCCGGGGTCAAAGAGGCCGATGATGTCCCCGGCGTAGGCCTCCTCCACCATCTCCCGCTCCTGGGCCATAAGCTGCTGGGGCTGGGCCAGCTTCACCTTTTTGCCCCCCTGGATGTGCTGGACCTCCATCCCCTTCTCGAACCTGCCGGAGCAGACCCGGATAAAGGCGACACGGTCCCGGTGGGCCTTGTTCATGTTGGCCTGGATCTTAAAGACGAAGGCGGAAAAATCCGGAGAGAAGGGGTCGACCTCCCCCTGGTCGGACATTCGGGCCAGAGGGGGCGGGGTCATCCGCAGAAACTCCTCTAAGAAGGGCTCCACCCCGAAGTTGGTGAGAGCCGAGCCGAAGAACACCGGGGAAAGCTGGCCGTGGCGCACCTTCTCCAGGTCGAACTCGTAGCTTGCCCCGTCCAGCAGCTCGATGTCGTCGGCCAGGGTCTGGTGGAGGTCCTGGCCCAGCACCTCGTCCAGCCGGGGGTCCCCCAGAGAAAGCTCGGTGACCTTCACCTTCTGGGCGTTGCTGGCCTGGCCGCTGCCCTCAAAGGAGAGGATCTCCCGACGGCCCCGGTCGTACACCCCTTTGAACTCCTTGCCGCAGCCGATGGGCCAGTTGACGGGGTAGGTGCCGATGCCCAGCTCCTTCTCGATCTCCTCCATAAGGTCAAAGGGGTTCCGGGCCTCCCGGTCCATCTTGTTGATGAAGGTGAAGATGGGGATGTTCCGCATGACGCAGACCTTGAAGAGTTTTCGGGTCTGGGCCTCCACCCCCTTGGCGGCGTCGATGACCATGACGGCGGAGT
>CANOCD010000017.1 GCA_947564495.1 uncultured Angelakisella sp.
ACGAAAAAATACCCGCCCGCTCGGCGCACTGGGAGATCTTGAATAGGCTCTAAGATCAGGATGATGCCGCTTAGGATGACCTTCAGACTTTTCATCATTGCCTCCAAAAAACTCACAATGTGACCGCCCCTAGACCAGGGGCTTGTACTCCTCCACCTGGATGTCCCCGAAGGTGGGCATCCCCCGGTAGACGGCGGCGGCCATGTCCAACAGGGGCATGAGGGCCACCGCCCCGGTGCCCTCCCCCAGGCAGAGGCCAGCCTGGACAGGGGGGACAAGGCGCAGTTCCCGGAGGATGCGCTGGGTCCCCGGCTCCCCGGAACAGTGGCTGGGGATCATGGCGGCAAGGCACCTTGGGTTCAGCCGGGCCGCCGCCAGGGCAGCCGTGATGGAAATGAAGCCGTCCAGGATCACCGGCACCCCGGCGGCGGAGGCCCCCAGGTAGAAGCCCGCCATGGCCGCCAGGTCGAAGCCCCCCACCTTGGCCAGGACATCGATGGGATCGGCGGGGTCGGGGCGGTTTTTTTCGATGCCCTGGCGGATGGCCCGGGTCTTGCGGAGCAGCCCTTCGCTGGAAAGCCCCGCCCCCCGGCCGGTGAGGGTCCCCGGGTCCTCCCCCAGGAGGACCGAGGCAACGGCGCTGCTGGTGGTGGTGTTGCCGATGCCCATCTCCCCGGCGGCCAAAAGGCGGTACCCCTTTCCCGCCAGTTCCCGGGCCAGGTCGTGCCCCGCCCGGAGGGCGCCCTCCGCCTGGGCCCGGGTCATGGCGGGGCCCAGGGTAAAGTCGGCGGTGCCATCCCCCTGGCGGCGGTCCAGGATGCCGGGGCAGGCGGGCTTTCTCGCCATCCCCACGTCCACGGGGAACACCTCCGCCCCGGCCAGGGCCGCCATCTTGCAGACGCTGGCCTCCCCCCGGGTCATGTTTTCCGCCACGATGGCGGTGACCTCCTGGCCGGTCTGGGTGACCCCCTGGGCCACCACCCCGTTGTCGGCGCAGAACACCGCCACCGCCCGGGGGGTCAGGAGGCAGTCGGTGGTCCCGGTGACGGCGCAGATCTTGACGATGGCGTCCTCCAGAAGGCCCAGGCCGTGGAGGGGCTTGGCGATGGCGTCCCACCGCCGCTCCGCCCCCCGGGCGGCGGCCTCATCCGGCAGGCGGCAGCTTTGGATCAGTTCGCTGATGGTCATGTCACGTTCCTTCTTCCCGCTGATACTCCATACATTTGCTTAGAAATCGCCGGACCAGACCCGGCCTCCCTCCGAAGTGGAAGTGGGGGAACCCGGCGTAGAGGGTCCCGGTCTGCCAGCCCCCGGGCCAGTTCCGCCCGTCCCGCTTCCGGAAGCGAAGGCCCTCCCCCTCCCGGTCGCTTTGCCAGTAGTGGAAGGAGTGGGCGGGGAGGCTTTCCCCGGCGTCCAGGAGGAGGCCGGTTTCCCGGGCCGTCAACAGCCCGTAGCCGAACCGGCGGAGTTTCCCGGCGTTTCGGGCCCCTCCGGGGAGGACCCCCGCCATGGGCCAGGGGTTCCCCTCCGGGTCGGAGAGGCTTTCGTTGAGGTAGAGGTAGCCCCCGCACTCGGCCACAGTGGGGAGTCCCCCCTGGACCACTGCCCGGATGGCCGCCCTCATGGCCCGATTCCGGGAGAGGGCTTCAGCGAACAGCTCCGGGTAGCCGCCCCCCAGAAGGAGGCCCTTGGCTCCCCGGGGAAGGGCCTCGTCCTCCAGGGGGGAGAAGGGCAGGAGCTCCGCCCCGGCCTCCTCCAGCAGTTCCAGGGCGTCCCGGTAGTAGAAGGAGAAGGCCCGGTCCCGGGCGATGGCCACGGGGACGGGCTCCCCCTTGGGGACCGGGGGCGGGTCGGGGACCTCCAGGGGCGGGGCCTCCCGGGCCAGCTTTCCCAGGAGGTCCAGGTCGGCGTTTTCCCGGAGGGCGGCGGCCAGCCGGTCCACCTTCCCCCGGAGGTCCGGCAGGGCGTCGGGAGTCACCAGACCCAGGTGGCGGCTCTCCAGGCCGCAGTCCGCCAGGGGGGGCAGAAAGCCCAGGACGGGGAGACCCGTCTCCCGCTCCAAAATTTTTTTCATGGCGGGGTAGGAGGCGGGGGACAGCTGGTCCAGAAAGAGGGCGGCAATTCCGCTGTTCTTCCGCCGGGGGGCGGTCCCCTCCGGCAGGAGGCCGGCGGTCTCCCCGTAGGACATCAGCCCCCGGACCTGGGCGGCGGCGGTGAGGGCGGACATCCCCCGGCACCGGAGGACCAGGACCACGGGGGTCTTGGTCACCTCCGCCAGATGCCAGCTCCCGGCCAGGGCGGTATCCCCACCAAGGCCGTCGTAAAAGCCCATGACCCCCTCCAGCACCCCAAGGGAGGCCCCCCGGCATCCCCGGGCAAGGGCGGCAAGGACGCCCGCCTCCGGCTGGAGGAAGAGGTCCAGGTTTCGGGCGGGGGCCCCGGTGACGGCGGTATGGAACATGGGGTCGATGTAATCCGGCCCGCACTTAAAGGCGGCGGGGCGTTCCCCGACAAGGGCCAGGGTCCGGAGAAGGGCGCAGGTGACGGTGGTCTTGCCGCTGCCGCTGGCCGGGGCGGCGATCATCACCCGGGGGGTGGTCAAGGAGCTCATGGCCTGCCCTCCCCGGAGAGGAGGAACACCGGGTCCTGGCCCTCCATCAGATGGTAGTTTCCCGCTTTTCTGGCCCGGGCCACGGCGATCTGCACCGTCTCGGTCTCCCCAAAGGGGAGGCGGGCCAGGGCTGCGGCGGCCTGGGCCAGGGTCTCCAGGGTGACGGCGGCGATGACCACCCGGACCCGGGGGTTTTTCTCCAGGGCGGCCTCCAGGATGGCCTCCAGCTGACCGCCGCTGCCCCCCACAAAGACGGCCCGGGGGGCGGGCAGGCCCGCCAGGGCAGCGGGGGCCTCCCCCTGGATGACGGTGAGATTCCCCGCCCCGAACCGCCGGGCATTCCAGCGGATGAGGTCACAGGCTTCTTCCTTGCGCTCTATCGCATAGACCCGGCCCTCCCGGGCCAGGAGGGCCATCCCCACCGAGACGCTCCCCGTCCCGGCCCCCACGTCCCACAGGGTATCCCCGGGGGCGATGCGGAGCTTGCCCAGGATGGCGGAGCGGACCTCCTCCTTGGTCATGGGGACCTCCCCTCGAAGGAACTCCCCGTCGGGGATGCCGAAGGGCCGGGCCGCGGCCCGCTCCCCTTGGACCAGCAGGACCGAAAGGGCCGGGAAGTCCCGCCCGGCCAGCTCCGCCGCCCTGCCGGTGACGACAGTCTCGTCGGGGTAGGAGAGGCGGGAGCCCGCCCAGACCCGGGCCTCCCCCTGGCCGCCCTGGGTCAGGGCGGCGCAGATACCCCCGGGGGACTGCTCCCCCCGGGGCCCGGTGAGGAAGAACACCGTGCCGTATTGGGCCACCAGCCCCGCCGGGTCGCAGGCCCTGCCGTGGGCGCTGGCGGGGTGGACCTCCTCCCAGGGGAGGTCCAGCCGGGCGCAGAAATACTGGAGGGAGGAGATGCCGCAGAAGGTCTCGGTCTCCATCCCCGCCTCCTGGAGAAGGGGCAGGAGCTTTCCGGCCCCGCTGTAAAAGCCGGTGTCCCCAGATAGGAGGACGGCGGCGTTTTCGGCCCCCTCCTCCCGGAGGAGGTCCAGGATCGCCCCGGGGGCGACGGCCTCCCGGCAGGTCTTTCCGCTGTCCAGGTAGGGCTCCAGCAGGCGCTTCGCCCCGACGAGCAGCCCCGCCCTTTGGATGGCCTCCCGGGCCTGCCCGGTGAGAAGGTCCGGGTTCCCCGGGCCCATGCCGACTAATGCGACCTTCACGCTATCCCTCCTTTGACAAAATCCCGATGATCTCCTCCCGGGTGTAGTCCCGGCCCGGTTCCTCCGGGCGGCGGATGACCACCACCTGGACCCCACGTTCCCGGGCGGCGGAGAGCTTTTCCGGCATCCCCCCGGCCCGGCCCCCGTCCTTGGTGACCAGGACCGAGATGGAAAACTGCTCCATGAGGGCCAGGTTCAGCCGGTG
Source organism: uncultured Angelakisella sp. (assembly GCA_947564495.1). Taxonomy (GTDB): domain Bacteria; phylum Bacillota; class Clostridia; order Oscillospirales; family Ruminococcaceae; genus Angelakisella. The sequence goes on from CANOCD010000017.1 coordinate 4,019, forward strand.
GGAAAAGGGGCCCATCATGGCGATGATATGCCCCGGCGGGACGCCCTCCCGGCGGCAGGCCGCCAGGCTTTCCGCCACCGGCAGGACCCGGGGGTAGAGGCGGTCCAAAAGCCCCGGCTCCCGGCAGAAGGCCGGCAGTTCCTTGGCCCCGGTGGCCAGGAGGATGTTCCCGGGGATCGCCCCGCAGAGGCGGGCGGCTTCGGCGGCGTCCCCCGCCAGCAGGTAGCCGGGGAGGGGAGTCTCCTCCCGGCGGAGGCGGTAGCAGGGGAGGTAGGCCGCCTCGCAGGCCGCCCGGAGGTTCCAGGACGCCTCCCGGGCGTAGGGGTGGGTGGCGTCCACGGCGGCGAAGAAGCCCCCCTCCCGGAGAAAGGCGGTCATCTCCCCGGCGTCCATCCGCCCCGCCCGGACGTGAAGCTCCCCGGCGGCCTCCTGGAGCTCCCGCCCCAGCTCGGTGGCCACCGAGACCCAGACCTCCAGCCCCGCCTTTTCCAGGGCCAGGGCCAGCTCCCGCCCCTGGGCGGTGCCCCCGAAAAGGGCGACCCTCCGGGGGCTCACAGGGCCCCCTTCTTTTCATACCCCCGGGGAGTGACCAGCCGCCCATGGATGACCTGGGTCCGGCTGTTGCCCACGAGGACGGTGGTGAACATATCCGCCCGTTGGCCGGGCAGCTCCCCCAGGGTGCAGAGCCAGCTTTCCTCCCCCTCCCGGGAGACGTTCCGGGCAAGGCCGCAGGGTGTTTCGGGGGGGAGGAGCTCCAACAGGACCTCCGCCGCCCGCCGGAGGGTGTCCGGGCGGCTCCGGCTGGCGGGGTTGTAGAGGCAGAGGACGAAGTCCCCCCCGGCCGCCGCCCGGAGCCGCCTTTCGATGGTCTCCCAGGGGGTGAGGGCGGTACTGAGGGAGACGGCGGCGAAGTCGTTGCCTAAGGGGGCCCCCAGGAGGGCGGCCCCGGCGGTGGCGGCGGTGACCCCGGGGATGATCTCAACCTCCAGCCAGGGGCAGGGGGCGCAGAGCTGGAGGATCAGCCCCGCCATGCCGTAGACCCCGGCGTCCCCGGAGCAGACCACCGAGACGGTCCGGCCCTCCAGGGCCCGGTCCACGGCCAGGCGGCACCGGGCGACCTCGGTGGTCATCCCGCTGGCGACCAGCTCCTTTTCCGGGAACCGTTCCCGGATGAGGTCGATGTAGGCGGTGTAGCCGACGATGACCCCGCTCTCCCGAAGGGCGGCTTCCGCCCGGGGGGTGGTGTCCAAGGCCCCCCCGGGGCCAAGGCCGACGATGTACAGCTTACCCATAGGTCACGCTCCTTCAAAGTTGTCGATCCCGGCCTGGAGAGCCTCTAGGAAAACGCCGGCGTGGTATCCGTCGCAGACGGCGTGATGGACCTGGAGGGCCAGGGGCAGAAGGGTCTTCCCCTCCCGGGAAAACTTCTTCCCCATGGTAAAGACGGGGAGGAGGTAGTGCCCGTCGTCGTAGACGTTGATGTTGAAGCCGGTGAAGGCCGTCCAGGGGAGCATCGAGACGTCGAAGCAGTTTTCCGGCTTGCCCGGCTTGGGGGCAAAGGCGGCGGAGGTCCGGTACCGCTCCACGTCGGCAGTGTACCGGGCCAGGAACTCCCGATAGTCGGGGGAAAACTCGGTCCAGATGGCGGAAAAGTTCTTCCTCTCCCCGTTGAAGATGGTGTAGCTGGGGGTCATGGCGTCAAAGACGCCGGGGCCCCGGGGGGTCCGGGTGGTGCGAAACTCCGGGAAGCGGTCCACCGTGTCGGTGAGGAGCCAGAGCATGGCCGGGTAAAGGCGCTGGCCCTCCAACGGGGTGATGTCCAGCTCCACCGTCATGGACCAGGTGCAGACCACCTCGTTCATAAAGTGGAGATAAAATTCCCGGCGGTCCCAGCTTTCAAGGTCGATGAGACGGGGCGGCATGGGGTCCACTCCTTTCCAGTTTTAGGATCACTTCCCCGACGGCCACGGCGGCGGTGACGCCGTTTTGGGCGGTCTTATTCACCAGCAGGCGGGGGCTTTGGGACACAGCGGCCACGGCGGCTCGCTCGCAGACGTTGTCCACCCCGGTGACCTCCTGGACAAAGGGGGAGGCGGTAAATTCCCCGGGCAGGGCGGCCAGGGTCGCCGGGGGAAAGGCTTTCAGGAGCCAACCCTGTTCCTCGCAGAAGGCCAGCAGGCCGGGCTCCCCCTCCTTCAGGGTGATGGTGGCCGCCCCCGCCACCGCCAGGGGGGAGAGGCCCCCGGCCTCCAGGGCGGCAAAAACGGCGGCGGCGATCTGCTCCTTCGTGGCCCCCTTCCGGCAGCCGATCCCCACCCAGAGGGCGGGGGGCAGGACCTTAAGGGCCTCCCCCTTCTCCCCGGCTTTCCAGGTGAACCAGACCTTGGGGGAGACTTCCCCGGGGAGGTATCCCCTGGGCAGAGCCCCCCGGAGGGGGAAGTCGCTTTGGACCGTGACGGTCCGTCCCGCCAGGAGGGCGGCGGAGACCCCCTTGACCCGCTCCGGGTACTCCAGCCGCCAGCCGTTCCGGGCGGCCCAGTCGTCCAGGGCCAACAGGCCGGAGCGGTCGGTGGCGGTGGTGACTACCGGGACCGCCCCGGTGAGGGCGGCCACCTCCTCCGCCAGACGGTTGGCCCCCCCGGCGTGGCCGGAGAGAAGGGCGACGGCGAAGGCCCCCGATTCGTCCACGGCGACCACGGCGGGGTCGGTGTGCTTGCTTTGGAGGAAAGGGGCCACCGCCCGGACGGCGATGCCGCAGGCCGAAACGAAAATGAGGCCGTCGGCCTCCCGGAAGGCGGCCTGGGTCCACCCGGCCAGGGTCTCCCGCTCCATGGCGGGGAGGGCGGGCTGGCCCTTCTCGTCGGCGAAGGGCCGGAAGGAGACAGCCTTGCAGCTGTGGCCGTTCCGGGCAAGGCCATGGGCCAGCTCCCGGGCCAGAAGGGTCCCCCGGGGGGTAAAGGTGATGATGCGAAGGGTCATCGGAACTCCTCCTTTGCCCGGCGGAAGCCGTGGGAAAAGGCCGGATCGTATAAGGCACTGCGGCGGTAGTCATTCCCCAGGAAATCCCCCACCAGGATGAGGGCGGTCTTGGTGATATGGTTTTTCTCGGCGGTCTCCCCCAGGGTGGCCAGGGTGCAGAGAAAGACCCGTTCCTCCGGCCAGGTGGCCTTGTAGACGATGGCGGCGGGGGTGTCGAGGCGGTAGGCCCCTCCCGCCAGGAGGCGGCGGGCCGCCTCCTCCGCCATCCCGGCGGAGAGGAAAAGGGCCATGGAGGCCCCGTGGGCGGCCAGGGCGGAAAGGTCCTCCCCCTCCGGGACGGGGGTCCGCCCCGGCATCCGGGTGAGGATCACCGTCTGACTTGCCCCGGGGAGGGTGTACTCCGCCGGGATGGCCGCCGCCGCCCCGGAAAAGCTGGAGACCCCCGGGGTGACGTCAAAGGGGATGCCCCGCTCCCGGAGGGTGTCCATCTGCTCCCGGATCGCCCCGTAAAGGGAGGGGTCCCCGGTGTGGAGCCGCACCGTATCCCAGCCCCGTTCCTCCCCGGCCTCCATGAGGGCCAGGACCTCCTCCAGGGTCATGCTTGCGCTGTCGTGGCAGGGGGTGCCGGGGCGGGCAAGCTCCAAAAGCTCCGGGTTCACCAGGCTCCCGGCGTAGATGACCTGCCCCGCCTCCCCCAGGAGCCTTGCCCCCCGCAGGGTGATGAGGTCCGGGGCCCCGGGGCCCGCTCCCACAAAGTGTACCATGTCAGTCCTCCTCCCGGATGATGGCGGTGGAAAAGTAGCCGATGCGCTCCGGCAGCTTTGCCGGGTCCCGGTAGACCTCCTCGCCAGGCAGGCCGCAGTCCTTCACCAGGCTCACCGATGCTTTGGGATGATCCGCCAGCCAGGCCCGGAGGCGCCCCGCCTCCTTCCCGGCCTTCATAAGAATTTTTGTCCCGGGGAGATCCAGGGCCTCCTCCACCCCTGGGTATCCCCCGGGGATGATGTGGAGGGGCAGATGAGGCTTTGTGAGCCCCTGTTCCAGCCGGGCGGCCACGGCGCAGAAGCTGGGCACCCCGGGGATGGTCACCACCGGGTATCCCCCCGCCGCCAGCACCCGGCTTTGGATGTTGGAGTAGGTGGCGTAGATGGAGGCGTCCCCCAGGTTCACAAGGGCCACGTCCCGGCCCTGGTCCAGGACCGCCATCACCCGGGCGGCGGCCCGGTCATAGCTTTGGGAGAGGGCGGCCCGGTCCCGGATCATGGGGAAGTCCAGCCGGAGCAGCTCCTTCCCCGCCACCTCGGGCACCGCCTGGCGGGCGATCTCCAGGGCCACCGGGGTCTCCCCCCCGGAGACGGGGACGGCGATGACCGGGCAGGCCCGGAGGACCTCCGCCGCCCGGAGGGTCACAAGGCCCGGGTCCCCCGGGCCGACGCTGACGCCGTACAAGGTCCCTTTCATTCTGTCTCCTTCCTTTCTTCCAGCCTCTCCAAAAGCGCCCTTGCCCCCGGGGTCATCAGAACGATCCCCCGCCCCGGGAGGTAGGCGGCGGCCTCCGCCGTCACCCCAGTCCCCGCCCGGGCGTGGAGGAGGGCGGCCATCTTTCCCGCCAGGGAATCCATCACCGGAGCGAGGAGCCCCGCCTCCGCCAAGACCTCCCCCGCCCGGACCGTGGTGGGGGCGGCAAAGAGGGCGGCCACCGTCTCCCGGCCCGCCCCCAGGAGGGCGGCGTGGGCGGCCAGCAGCTCCATCCGGCAGTCGCCGTACTTGGAATGGGTGTTCCAGAGCCCCCCGGCCAGCTTCACCAGTTTGCCCAGGTGCCCCGCCAGAAGGACTTCCTCAAAGCCCAGAGCGACGGCGGCGTCCAGGGCCTCCCCCAGGAAGTTGCCGCACTTCACCGCTAGGCGGTCGGGGACGGTCTGGCCGAAAAACTCTTTGCCGTAGTTGCCGGGGGTGAGGACCACCCGCCTTTCCCCAGCCGCCGCCAGCACCGAAAGCTCCGCCCGGATGGTGTCCACAAGGGCGGCTTCGCTCATGGGCTCCACCAGGCCGGAGGTCCCCAGGATGGAGATGCCCCCCACGATGCCCAGCCTGGGGTTGAAGGTTTTCCTTGCCGCTTCCTCCCCGCCGGGGACGGAGATGGTGGCGGTGAGCCTGCCGGAGAAGCCGGCCCTTTCCCCCTCCTCCCGGAGGGCGGCCAGGATCATCTCCCGGGGGACCCGGTTGATGGCGGGCTCCCCCACCGGCTGGTCCAGGCCGGGAAGGGTGACCACCCCGATGCCCTCCCCGGCGGCCAAAGCCACCGAGAGGGGCCCCGGGCCGGGCTCTCCCCGGACCGTCGCCCGGATGAGGAGGCCGTCGGTGACATCGGGGTCATCCCCGGCGTCCTTGCGGACCCCGCAGGAGGCCCAGCTTTCCCCCCGGGCCAGGCCCTCCACCGGGAGCTCCAGCGTCACCCCGGAGGGGGTCTCCAGCCGGACCAGGGCGGGCTCCTCCCCGGCAAGGAGGGCCCGGGCGGCGGCCTTGGCGGCGGCGGCGGCGCAGCTGCCGGTGGTGTATCCCAGGCGGAGGGGCTTCCCCTCCACCGTCTTGTATCGCTCCAGCTTCACAGCGCCACCTCCAAAAGAAAAGAGAGCCCAAAGGCTCTCCGGCAAGCAGGGTCCCTTGGGCAGACCTGCCCCCGGGCCCACGCCGCTTTCCCGCCCGGAAAACCCTGCGTTTTTCGTGCCCGAGGGAGGTCTTTTGGCTCGCCATCCTCCTCCCGACCCCCTTCCCGGCACAGGCCAGTGGTTTTGGGTCGCTCGTCCGGCTAACAACAGCGGGGGCTGCCGCAGATTTTCACTGCGTTCCCTGTTCCTCGGCACGTTGTTGTTTTTCTCTATTGTAGTCTGTCCGGGGGGAGTTGTCAACTTTTCAGTTCCCGAAGGGCCTCATCCACGCCGTCGTGCTTTTTCACGGCGGGGTCCCGGGCCAGCCTCTTGCCCTCCAGCAGGGCCGCCAACGTCTCCTGGCTGGGCTGCTCCATCCGCACGTCTTTTTCTATTTTGCGCCGCCACACCAGCCGGTTGTCCGTAAACTCCGCCTCCGCCCTTCCGGTGTCCAGCAGCCAGGAAAGGTAAGAGCGGATGGTGCTGCCCACCAGGACGTACTGCTGGAAGTCCATAGCAAGGCCGTAGCGGTCAAAGGCCCCCTGTAAAATATCCTCGAAGGAGTGCCCCTCCCCGGCGAGGTCCAGCACCGCCCCGGCCAGCTCCTCCACCTTCTCCCGGTTTATCCGGGCCAGGGGGGCGATGTCCCTTGTGGCCTCGGCGTGGGAGGGCACGAACAGCCCGGCCTCCATCTTCTCCACCATCCGGAGGGTATCCAGGTAGGCGGCCACGTCGTAGAGGAAGGTGAAGCCGTACTTTTCCAGCGTCTTTTCGCTGCTGAGGCAGTCGGCCAGAAAGACGGTGCCGTCGGGACAACGCACCCCTGCCATGTCGAAGAAGTGCCCGGGGAGGGGGACCAGCTCCAGCTCCCGGGGAAAGTCGGGGTGGTCGAAACCCACAGCATCGCTGGGCTGGGCCAAAAGGAACTTGTGCCGCAGCGGCCCGCAGGGGTATCCGCCGTAGAGAAAGGAGGGCTCCAGGACGGGGTCCCGGGTAAAGGCCCCGTTGATCCCCCCGGCAAAGACCCGGCAGCCGGTCTGCCGCTGGAGGTACTGGTTCCCCCCGATGTGGTCGGCGTTGGAGTGGGTGTTGATGATCCCCCGGAGGGTCCAGCGGTTCTTCTCCAGCAGCTGCCGGACCTTCCGCCCGGCCTCCTTGTCGCCGCCGCTGTCGATGAGGTACACCGCCCCCTCCCCGGCCTCCCAGACGCCGATCTTGGCGGGGCAGTCCAGATACCAGCTCTGGGCCCCGGCTCTTACCAGTTCGTACATACAAAAACCTTCCTTCTATAAATAGATCATTCCTTGGATATTGCCGCCAGCGCCTCCGCCACCTCCCGGGGGGTCTTGCCGCCAGTGTCGATCTTCCGGGTGTTCAGCTTTTCGTAGAGCGGGAGGCGGGCCAAGCTGTTCTCCACCGCCCCGGGCTCCCGGAGCCCCCGGCGGATGTCCTCCTCCAGCCTCCCCCGGAGGGTCTCCTCCCCGGCCAGGAGGGAGACCAAATGGACCCGGCATCCCGCCGTGTCCAGCCCGGAGAGTACGTCGTAGATGATCTCCTGCCGGTCCATCACCCAGCAGAAGATGACGTTCTCGTAGGCTGAGCACCCCAGGAAGTTCCCCAGCAGGTGCCGGATGTTATCCGTCACCATGGCCTTGGTCTCCTCCGTCACCTGAAAGGGGCTGGCATCCCAGCACCAGTCACCGTCCAGAAAGACGCTGTTGGGCAGAAGGGATTTCAGTTCCCGGCAGGCGGCGGTTTTCCCCACTCCCATGGGGCCGCCGACGAGGTACAGGTTTTTCATGGGGTCGGCCTCCTTGATTTTCTTTATCCAAGTATATCACAAACCGGAAGGATATGGTATAATAAGATTTACTTGATGGTTTTTCGGGCGGGATGAGGGCCGCCTGGCGGCGGCCTTTAGCGGGGACGGCGGAGGCCCTGGCGGGCCCCGCCTTTTCTCGGGCCGGGGGCTGATGTTGCAAAACGCCCTGTAAAGGCGTATTTGCAGGGTAGTTGCGTG
>CANOCD010000018.1 GCA_947564495.1 uncultured Angelakisella sp.
CTAAGAAAGGGCGCAAAGTTCCCCTTTCTTAGCTTCGTTTTCTCGAAGTGACAACTGCGGCCGGTAACGAGCCTGCCCGACACCCAGCCGCAGGAGCGCCCGACCTTCCGCCCTGTAGGCGCTGCCCTTCCGGACAGGGCCCGGCTGGGCCCGAATCCGGAACACGCCAGCCACCCCCTACCCCGCCAGATAAGCCGCCACCACCTGCCCGTAAAAAGCAGTGTGGTAGTCCCGATTCCGCCCGGGGGCCTCGCTCCCCACCCCCTGGGGATAGAACCGCTCCAGGTTCTCCGGCGTGATGGCCCCGGGGTCCTGGAGCTGCCTGTAGATCACCCGGCACTCCAGGGTGAGGGGCAGCTCCCGAATGGCGGGGACCGAGATGACCTCCGGCTCCACCAGGGTGAGACCGCAGGCCGCCACCTTGTCCATGTCCCGGCCCGACTTGGTCCCGCAGAGGGTGAGGATGCTTTTGTCAAACTCCCCCCAGGGGGCGCTGACGGTGAACTCCGGGTTCTGTTCCAGCAGGCCGTGGGTGAACCGCCCGGTCCGGACAAAGGCGATGAACACCGGGACGCCCCACTCAATGCCCAACGTCCCCCAGGCGATGGTCATGGGGTTCACCCGGCCCCCCGCCTTGGCGGTGAGGAGGATGCCCCCGTCCAGAGGGGCCAGGAACTTCCCGGCCTGCTCCCAAAGGTCGATCTTCTGCTTCATCATAAGTCCCTCCTTTTTTCTTCCATTATAGAGGACCGAGGGGAAAAAGGCAAATCTTTTCCCGGGACAACTTGCCCCTTGCCCCCCGCTGTGATAGAATGGAAGGAAAGGGAGGCGTGCTACCATGATCTATAACACCATTCTGGATGCCATCGGCCATACCCCGCTGATCCGCCTGGGGCGGATGAACCCCGGCCCGGACAGCGCCGAGGTGCTGGTGAAGTTCGAGGGGATGAACGTGGGGGGCTCGATCAAGACCCGGACCGCCTGGGGGATGATCCGCCAGGCGGAGCGGGACGGGCTGCTCCACAGGGACAGCGTCATCGTGGAGCCCACCAGCGGCAACCAGGGCATCGGCCTGGCCCTGGCGGGGGCGGTCCGGGGCTACCGGACGGTCATCGTCATGCCCGACTCGGTGAGCGAGGAGCGGCGGAAGCTGGTGCGGCAGTACGGGGCGGAGGTGGTGCTGATCCACGACGCCGGGGACATCGGGGACTGCATCGCCCGGTGCCTGGAGACCGCCAAACAGATGGCGGCGGAGGACCCCAACGTCTACGTCCCCCAGCAGTTCGAGAACCCCGTGAACCCCGCCGTCCACCGGCAGCAGACCGGCATGGAAATTTTAGAGGACGTGGATGGCCCCATCCACGGCTTCTGCTCCGGCATCGGCACCGGGGGGACCATCACCGGCATCGGGGAGGTTCTACGGGCTAAAAACCCCGGCATGACCATCTGGGCGGTGGAGCCGGAAAAGGCCGCCATCCTCTCCGGGGGGCGGGTGGGGACCCATCTGCAGATGGGCATCGGGGACGGCCTCATCCCCCAGAACCTGAACCAGACCATCTACGACAAGGTCATCACCGTCACCGACCAGGAGGCCATCGCCGCCGCCCGGGACCTGGCCCGGCTGGAGGGCATCCTCTGCGGCATCTCCAGCGGCACCAACGTGGTGGCGGCCCTCCGCCTGGCCAAGGAGCTGGGCCCCGGGAAACGGGTGGTGACCCTCCTGCCCGACACGGCGGAGCGGTACTTTTCCACCCCGCTTTTTGAAAACGACTAGAATCGGTAGTCTCTGTGCCCTCTCCCTCGTTCTATGGAACAGGGAGAGGGCTTTTTTCACGCCGCAAAAAAATTTTGGGACCCCTATTGACACGTAATATTATATGACGTATAATATAGTTGTTCCCACAATATTATGTCAGCAAACAATATTGTGCGTACCCCAGAGAAAGGAGAGAGACCCATGACGATCACCCCCAGCGCGGCGCTGATGGATGCCATCGTCCTGGCGGTGGTGGCCCGGGAGGAAAGCGCCTACGGCTACAAGATCACCCAGGACATCCGGGCCGTGATGGAGATCTCGGAATCCACCCTCTACCCCGTCCTGCGGCGGCTGCAAAAGGACGGCTGCCTGGAGGTCTACGACCAGGAGTTTTCCGGCCGCAACCGCCGGTACTACCGCCTGACCCCCCGGGGCCGGGAGCAGCTCCGGGAGACCCTGGAGGAGTGGGAGAGCTACAAGGACCGACTGGACCGGATATTCTACAGAAGTGAGAGGAAGGAACCATGACCAAACAGGAATTTATGCGCCGGCTTGCGGAGCAGCTGGTCTCCCTGCCGCCGGAGGAGCGCCTTTGCGCCCTGAAATTCTACGATGAATACTTTGCCGACGCCGGGGAGGAAAACTGGCCCCAGCTCATCCGGGACCTGGGCAGCCCCGAGGAGGTGGCCCGGACCATCCGGGAGGACTTCGCCCAGCGCAACCCGGGCTACCGCCCCGACGCCCCCAGCGGGCAGTACACCTACCACCCCGGCCCCCAGTACCGCCCCGGCCAGGGCCCCCAGACCTACACCACCAGCCCGGAGACCTATGTCCAGCGGGGGTACGGGCCAGTGCCCCCCTACTATCCCCCCAAGAAGTCGGGGTGCGGCACCGCCGCCCTGGTGCTGCTCCTCATCGGCACCTTCCCTATCTGGTTTGCGGTGCTGCTGGTGCTGCTGGCCGTCCTGGCCTCCCTGGCGGTGGCGGTGGTGGCGGTCCTGGCTGTCATCGTGGCCGTCATCGGCGTCCTCATCGCCGGGGGGCTAGCCTGGGCCTATACCTCGGTCCTGGAGGTGATCGCCACCCCGGGGCTGGCCCTGATGGGAGCTGGGATCGGCCTTGCCATGACCGGGGCGGGCCTGCTGGGCTTCGCCCTCTGCGTCTGGGTGGCGGTGAACCTCCTGCCCCCGGTGTTCCGGTGGTTCGTGGACCTTTGCCGCAAGCCCTTCCATAAAAACAACGGAGGTGTACAGAAATGAAACCTTTCTATCGGATCGTCTGCGGGACGGCGGCGGTGCTCGTCTCCCTGGGACTGCTCCTCAGCCTCATCGGCTTTCTTCTGGGGGGACGCCCCACCGACCTGGACGAGATGGTCTTTCCCCTCCACGGCAGCTGGCGGATCGGGCCCTTCCGGGGGGGCCGGGGGTGGAACCCCCTCTACGGCAGCGACACCATCGACATCGTCTACCCCGGGGGCATCACCAAGCTGGACTTTGATCTTTCCTGCGCCGACGTGACCATCAAGACCGGGGAGAACTTCAAGGTGGAGGCCAGAAAGATCAACGCCAAGCGGTTCTCCTCCAAGGTGGACGGGGACACCTGGGAGATCGAGTGCAACATCAAAAAGAGCGACCGCCTCGTGGGCGGCGACAAGGCCCCCGTTGTCACCATCACCCTGCCCAAGGACTTTGTGGCCGAGGAGGCCAAGCTGAACCTCTCCATGGGTCCCCTTACGGTGAAGGGGCTGACGGCGGAGGAGTCCACCCTGGGTGTAGGGATGGGGGAAATGATCATCACCGGCTTTTCCTCCGGGGACTGTGACATCGACCTGGGCATGGGCAGCCTGGAGCTCACCGGGGAGATCACCGGGCAAAGCTCCATCGACTGCGGCATGGGCAGCGCCGAGCTGACCCTGACCGGGGACCCCAAGGATTACGGCTTTTCCGTCTCGGTGGCCATGGGCTCGGCGGAGATCAACGGGAAGGACGTCTCCCCCGACGGCCTGCCCCCTATCGGGAGCCATGAGAGCGTGGGTGGTCTGGCCACCGAGCGGAGCTGGAACCTGGACGCCCCCAACCACTGCGGCATGGGCTCGGTGGAGATCAACTTCCGCAACAGATAAGGAGGGATCGTTATGGGTGCAAAGAAACTGTACCGTGTCCGGGAGGGCCGCAAGGTCTGCGGCGTCTGCCTGGGTGTGGCGGAATACCTGAATGTGGACGTGACCCTGGTGCGGGTGCTGTGGGCGGTGGCCACGGTCTGCGGGGCCTCCATCGGCTTCTGGGCCTACCTCTTCTTCGCCATCGCCCTGCCGGACAAGGAGGGGTAAAAATGCGGTTTTTGGGAAACCTCGTCTGGTTTCTGTTCGGCGGCCTCTGGATGGGCCTGGGCTGGACCCTGGCGGGACTGCTGTGGTGCGTCACCATCGTGGGCATCCCCATCGGGGCCCAGTGTTTCAAGTTCGCCAGCCTGGCCTTCTTCCCCTTCGGCAAGGAGGTGGTCTACGGCGGGGGGCTGGGGTCGTTGTTCCTCAACCTGGTCTGGCTCATGGTCAGCGGCATCCCCTTGGCCTGCCAGGCGGTCCTCAACGGCTGCCTGTTCTGCGTCACCATCGTGGGCATCCCCTTCGGGCTCCAGTGCTTCAAGCTGGCGAAGCTGTCCCTCATGCCCTTCGGGAGCCGCCAGGTGGTACTGCCTTAAAAAAACTCGCTCGGGAGCGAACGGCGCAATCTGTCCGCTCCCTTTTCCTTTTCCCGGGAAAATTTCCTCCCCTGCCCCGCCGCCCTTTGACTTGGGGGGAAAACCATTGTAGAATAAGGAGGAAAACAATCGAAAGGGGGCCGCCCTGTGCGCCTGCTTCATCTCTCCGACCTGCACTTTGGCCGGAGCCTTCGGGAATACAGCCTGCTGGAGGACCAGCGGCACTGGTGCCATCAGCTCCTGGCCCATCTGGACGAGGTCCGGTACGACGCCGTTCTCATCGCCGGGGACCTTTACGACCGGGGGGTGCCCAATGCCGGGGCGGTGGAGCTCTGCGACTGGTTCCTTTCGGAACTGGCGGGGACCCGGAAGCTCCCGGTCCTCTGCATCGCCGGGAATCACGACAGCCCCCAGCGCCTCAGCTTCGCCTCCTCCCTCTACCGGGAGGCGGGGCTCTACATGGCAGCCATCCCGTCCAAAAAGCTGGCCCGGGTCACCCTGGAGGACCAGTGGGGCCCGGTGGACTTCTTCCTCCTCCCCTACCTCACCCCCGGGGACGGGCGGACCCTTTTCCCCCAGGAGGAGATCCGCACCTTCCAGGACGCCTACGCCGCCCTCCTCCGGGAAAACCGGGAGGAGATCGCCGCCTGCCCCCGGCGGGTGCTGCTGGCCCACGGTTTCTTCTCCCTGGGGGCGGACCGGGAGCACACCGGCCTTCTCACCAGCGATTCCGAGGTAAGCGTGGGCGGGACCGACCTGGTGGACGCCGCCCTCTTCGACCGGTTCCACTACTGCGCCCTGGGGCACCTCCACCGGGATCAGACGGCGGGGGACCCCCGGCTGCGGTACTGCGGCAGCCCCTTAAAATATTCCGTCTCGGAGGAAAACCAGAAAAAGTCGGTCCGGGCGGTGGAACTGGGCCCCAAGGGGGAGCTGCTGGACTCCCGGGCGGTGTCCTTCCCGCCCCTGCGGGATGTCCGCACCGTCCGTGGCGCCATGGAGGAACTGCTGGCCCCCACCGCCGGGGAGTTTGCCTCCGGGGACTATGTTCAGATCACCGTCCTCACCAAGGGGACCGAGACGGGGGCCGCCCAGAAGCTGCGGAACGTCTACCCCAACTACCTTTGCATCCACTACCAGAACCCCGACGCCGCCCCCCTGGAGCTGGAGGGCCGGGAGCGGGTGGCCCGGCTTTCCCTGGAGGAAAGCTACCTGGCCTTTTACCGCCAGGTGACGGGGCAGGAGCTTTCCGCCCCGGGCAGGACCGTTCTGGAGACCCTTTGCCGCAAGCTGGAACACCAGGGAGAGGAGGAGGAACCATGAAGCCGGTGACCTTGACCCTAAGCGCCTTCGGCCCCTTCCGGGGGGAGGAGACCATTGATTTTGCCGCCGCCGGGGAGGAGGGGGTCTTTCTTGTCAGCGGGCCCACCGGGGCGGGCAAGACCACCATCTTCGACGCCATCACCTTCGCCCTTTACGGCAAGGCCAGCGGCACCGCCCGGCAGAGCGACAACTTCCGCTGCCACAGCGCCGACCCCGCCCGGGAGTGCTTCGTGGAACTGACCTTCCGCCTGGAGGGCAAGGACTACCGTGTCCGCCGCCGCCCCGCCCAGCGGATGGCCGGGAAGCGGGGGGCGGAAAAGAGCCTCCTCCACAAGGCGGAGCTGACCCTCCCCGACGGCCGGGTGCTGGACTCGGTGGCGGAGGTCACGGATCAAATTCGGGAGCTGCTGGGCATTTCCTGCGAACAGTTCCGCAAGATCGTCATGCTGGCCCAGGGGGAGTTCCAGGAGCTGCTCAAGGCCCCCAGCAAGGAAAAGGCGGAGCTGTTCCGCCGCATCTTCGGCACCTCCCTTTACCAGGATTTCACCCTCCGCCTCCAGCAGGAAAAGCGGGACCTGGACGCCCAGCTGGGGGAGCGGGGGCGGCAGATGAAGCGGCTTGCGGAGACGCTGATCCATCAGGGGGTGGAGGCCCTGGCCCCCTACCCCGAACCCGCCGCCCTGCCCACCGAGACCCTGGCCGCCCTGGTGGAGGGGGCCATCGAAAAACAGAAGGAGGAGGCCGCCAAGCTGGACGCCGCCGTCAAGGAGGCCGTCAAGCGCAGGGAAAAGCTGGACCTCTCCGGGGCCCGGGCCCTGGAGGGGCGTTTCCGGAACCGTGACCGCCTGCTGGAGCGGGAGAAGGCGCTGGCCGCCCAGTCCAAGAGGGCATCGGAGCGGGAGGCCCTCCTAAAGTCCATGGACGCCGCCGAAAAGGTCCAGCTGCGGGAGGCCCGGTACCGGGGGCTGAAAGCCTCGGTGCAGAGCGGCCAGAAGCAGCTTGCCCGGCTGCTGGACCGGGAGAAGGAACTGGCGAAACAGGACGCCGCCCTAAAGACCGCATTGGAGGAAAAACCCAAGCGGGAAACAGAAATACAGGCCGCCGGAGAAGAACTGAAACAATTAGAGGACATCCTGCGCCTGCTGGGGGAACAAAAGGCCCAGGAGGTTCGCCTGGCCCGGCTGAACAAGGAGGAGACCGCCCTCCGCCGGGAGGAACAGGCGGCGGCGCTGCTGCTGGAACTCCAGGCCCGGGAGACGGAGCGGCAGGGCCATCTGGCCCTGCAAAAGCAGGGGCTGGCCCTCCAGGACCGGGCCAGGAAGGCCCTGGCGCTGGAGAAGGAGCGGGACCGCCTGGAGGGGGCCTATCTGGACGCCTACCGGCGGTTCCTCCGGGGGGAGGCCGCCCTCCTTTCGGCGGAGCTGCGGCAGGGGGAACCCTGCCCGGTCTGCGGCTCCCGGGAGCACCCCGCCCCGGCCCGGCCGGAGGAAAGCGCCCCCGCCAAGGAGGAGCTGGAACGGCAGAAGGAGGCCCGGGACCGGGCCCTTGCCGCCGCCGTCCAGGGGGAGGAGGCCGCCAAGGCCGCTGTCTCGGTCCTTCGGGACCGGTGGCCGGAGGTGACCCTCCAAAGCGTCTACCAGGGGGAGGGGCTGCTGGAGCGGCGGCTGGAGGAGCTCTCCGGCCTGCTCCAGGGGGACGGGGAGGCCATCCGCCTGGTGGAACAAAAACTGGAACAGCTGGGGGAGCCGCCCTCCCCCGCCCGGCTAGACCCCAAGGGGATCGCCGCCCGGCGGGAGGCCGCCGTCTCCGGCCTGGCCCGGCTGGAGGGGAACCGCCAGGCCGCCCGGGACCAGCTGGAGGCCATCGCCGCCAAGCTGGAGGCCCATCCCGCCCCTCTCCGGGAGGGGGACGTCCCCGGGCGAAAGGCGGCCACCGCCGCCAAAAAGAAGAGCCTGGAGGACCAGAACGCCCTTCTGGACAAGCAGGTCCAGGAACTGGCCACCCAAAAAGCCGCCGCCCAAGCCGAGAAAAAGACGGTGGAGGAGGTCCTGGGGCGGGACCAGGGGGAGATGGACCGGGCCCTGGAGGAGCTGCGGGAGGCCATGCTCCAAAGCGGCTTCGGCTCCGGCCCCGCCGCCCGGCAGAGCTACCAGGCCGTCTTGGAACAGCTCCCCCGGCGGAAGGAACTGGAGCAGGAGGCCAAGTCCTACCGGGAGGAGGTCACCGCCGTGGCCGCCAACCTCCGGGAGATGGACAAGGAACTGGCGGGGAAGGAGCCCCCGGACCTCCCCAAGCTGGAGGAGGCGGAGCGGGCCCTCCGCCGGGAGGAGCAGGAGCAGGGGGACCGGCTCCAGGTCCTTCGGGGCCGGCTGACCCTCTGCGAAAACGCCTGGGGGGAACTGCGCCAGGCAAGCCTGGACAGCCAGCAGCTGGTGGAGCGGGTCTCGGTCACCGCCGAACTGTCCCGCCGGGCCGCCGGGGACAACGACAGCCGCATGACCTTCGAGACCTACGTCCTTTCGGCCTACTTCGAGGACATCGTGAAGATGTGCAACTGCCACCTGTCCGAGATGACCGGGGGGCGGTATCAGCTCTGCCGCAAGAACACCGCCGCCCGCTACGGGGCGGCCTCCGGGCTGGACCTGGAGGTCCTGGACAACGACACCGGCCTCTGCCGGGAGGTCTCCACCCTGTCCGGGGGGGAGAGCTTCAAGGCATCCCTGGCCTTGGCCCTGGGGCTGGCCGACGTGGTGCAGCACTACTCCGGCTCCATCCGCATCGAGACCCTGTTCGTGGATGAGGGCTTCTCCACCCTGGACGAGGTCTCCCGGCAGAGCGCCGTGGACACTCTCCTCTCCCTGGGGAGCCGGGGGCGGCTGGTGGGGGTCATCAGCCACGCATCCGGCCTCCGGGAGCGTGTTCCCGTCGTCCTTTCGGTGACCCCCGGCCCCGGCGGCAGCCACGCCAGCTTTTAGGCAGCAAAGAACCCCCTCCCGCCCCGTCCAAGTCGGGACAAGAGGGGGCCTTATTATCCGCGCCTGCTGACGATAGCCTTGGCCGGGCACATCTCCTGGCAGCAGAAACAGGAGATGCACCCCTTGCGGTCGATCTTCGCCTTGCCATTCCGGATGGCGATGATGTGCTGGGGGCAGCTTTCGGCGCACCGGCCGCAGCCCACGCATTTCGCCTCCACCACCTTGGGCCGGGGGCGGAAGAGCCGGTCGGTGACCGCCCGGGCGGGCTTACGCAGAAAACCGGGGAGGTAGCCGGTGAAGTCGGCGCTCTGGGTCTTGGGCCGCCGGAAGGGGGCGATCTCTTCCAGAGGGTCCCCCGCAAGATCGGGGGTCTCCTCCACCCAGCCCCGCTCTTTGGCCTGGCGGAGCATGGGGATGTTTTCCGGGCCCAGGCCCATGACCCGCCCGGCCAGGAACCAATCCAGGGTGAAGAGGTCCCGGCTGGCGAAGGTGTACCCCAGCTCCCGGGGGTCCCCTCCGGCGGGGCCGTCCCCCTCCATGGCCAGCATCCCGTCCACCAAGGTGACGGCGGGAGGCACCAGGTCGGCCAGGTCCAGGAGCATCCCGGCGAACTCCTCCCAGCCGGGGCAGCGGCAGTGGATGGCGGGCTTTTCCAGCCCCGGTATCACGCCGAAAAGGTTCTTGATCCCCAGGGAGACCACCGTCATCCCGTGGGTCTTGACCTTGGGCAGATTGATGAGATAGTCCGCCTCCCGCACCGGGTCGATAACGGGGAACCGGCGGCAGACACGCCCCCGGGGCTGATCCACCTGGGCGGAACCGGTGCCGTAGTTCAGCTTCACCCCGGTGAGGGTGTCCATCCTGGCGGCGGCGTAGACGCTGCGAAGCCGCATCTCGTTGTAGGGACCCCCGGGGCTGTCCGCCAGGGTGATGTCGGTGACGCCCCGCTCCCGGAGCCAATCCACAACCGCCTGGATGAGAGCCGGATCGGTAGTCACCGCCTGCTCCGGCTTGCGGGCGGCCAGGAGGTTGGGCTTTAGGACCACCTTCATCCCCGGGCGGAGGTCCTTTTCCACCTCCAGGGCGGAGAAATGGAAGTCCACCGCCTCCCGGAGGCGGGCGGGGTCTCGGGCAGTTTTCCGTACAGAAATGAGGCTCATTTCAACCCCTCCACAAAGACCTCGATGCGGCGCAGGGCCTCGATAAGGTGCTCCACGCTGTAGGAATAGGAGATGCGGACGTGGCCCTCCCCGCTTTGGCCGAAGGCGTTGCCCGGCACCACCGCCACCTTCTGCTCCTTTAGGAGCCGCTCACAGAACTCGTCGGAGGAAAGGCCGGTGGCCCGGATGGAGGGAAAGACGTAGAAGGCCCCCAGGGGGTCGGCGCAGGCAAGGCCCATGCGGTTGAGATTGGAGACCATGAGCCCCCGGCGCATCCCGAACTGGACCGCCATCCGCTCGATCTCCTCGTCGCAGCTTTTCATGGCCTCGATGGCGGCGTACTGGCTGGTGGTGGGGGCGCACATGATGGCGAACTGGTGGAGCTTAGTCATCACCTTGATGACCTCCCGGGGACCGGCGGCGTAGCCCAGCCGCCAGCCGGTCATGGCGTAAGCCTTGGAAAAGCCGTTGACGACGACGGTACGCTCCGCCATCCCCGGCAGGGAGGCGATGGAGACGTGCCTGCCCTCGAAGGTCAGCTCGGCGTAAATTTCGTCGGAAAGGACGAGGATGTCCCGCTCCCGGAGGACGGCGGCGATGGCCTCCAGGTGCTCCTTCTTCATAATGGCCCCGGTGGGATTGTTGGGGTACGGGAGGACCAGCACCTTGGTCTTGGGGGTAATGGCGGCCTCCAGCGCCTCCGGGGTAAGGCGGAAGCCGTCCTCCGCCCTGGTGACGATGGGGACGGGGACGCCCCCGGCCAGGCGGGTGACAGGGTCGTAGCAGACGAAGGAGGGCTCGGGGATCAGGACCTCCTCCCCGGGGTTCACGCAGGCCCGGATGCAGAGGTCGATGGCCTCGCTCCCCCCCACAGTGATGAGGAGCTGCTCCTCGGTGTAGGAGAGGGAGAAGCGGCGGGCCAGGTAGGCGGCGATCTGGCGGCGGAGCTCCACAAGACCGGCGTTGGCGGTGTACCAGGTGCGGCCCTTTTCCAAGGACTCGATGCCGGCCCGGCGGATGGCGTAGGGGGTCTTGAAGTCCGGCTCCCCCACCCCCAGGGAGATGACCCCCTCCATGGTGGCGGCCAGGTCGAAGAACTTCCGGATGCCCGAGGGCTTCAGATCCTGGGCGCACCGGGAGAGAAGAGAGGAGTAGTCCATCAGGCGCCCTCCCTTTCGTCCTTCTCGTCCCCGCAGGTCATGACGCCCCCCTGCTTGTAGGTCTTTAGGACAAAGTGGGTGGCGGTGGATTCCACCGAATCCAGGGGGGCCAGACGCTGGGCCACAAAGAGGGCCACGTCCTTAAAGGTCTTGCCGGTGACGGTGAGGCCCAGGTCGTAGCCGCCGCTCATCAGCTCCACCGACTCCACCTCGTCGAACTGGGCGATGATGCCGGCCACCTCCTCGAAACCCATGCCGCTTTTGGGGGTGACCTTCAGCTCGATGCGGGCAGTGCAGAGGTCCCGGTCGGTCTTTTCCCAGTCGACGATGGCCTTGTACCCCCGGATGACCCCGTCGGCCTGGAGGCGGGCGATCTTTTCCTCCACCCCTTGGGGGGTGTCGCCGGTCATGGCGGCCAGCTGTTCGCTGGTGAGGCGGGCGTTTTCGGAAAGAAGCTGGATAAGTTGGTTCATGGCATAGGACCTCCTTTGTTTTGGATGGCAGATGATTTAGTATAGCATAAGC
>CANOCD010000019.1 GCA_947564495.1 uncultured Angelakisella sp.
CCCTCTACGGGGTGGAGTGCATGATGGGCTGTATGCTGGAATCCAAGCTGGCGGTCTCCGCCGCCGCTCATCTTGCCGCCGCCAAGGGCATCGTCACCCGGGCGGACCTGGACGGCCCCTCCCTCTGCTCCCAGGACCCCTTCACCGGCGGCCCGGATTACCACGGACCGGTCATCCGGATGAACGACCAGCCGGGCATCGGCATCACAAAAGTGCCCTGCGACTTTACATAAGGAGAAGCTCCCATGGAAAAAGACCTTGCCATTATCCAAAAGACGATGGAGATGACCGCCGACGCCGCCTGTTGCCAGGAGTTGAAGGACGCCGCCCAGAAGTGGCTTTCCGCCCGGGGAACCGGGGAGGAGGCTCCCCGCTGGGAGGAGTACCTGGAGACCCTGGCGGCCTGCGTCGAGCCCATCGATGAGGTGCTGGCCTTCAGCGGCTCCCCCAAGGCGGAACAGCTCTTTGGCCGGGAGTTCGCCCAGGGCCTCCACGCCCACTACCTGGAGATCCAGGCGGCGGGGGCCAAATACTGCGACTGCCCCGCCTGCTCCGCCGCCAGGAAGATCCTGGAGATGGCGGGACGGCCTTTGGAATAAAAGCTCGGGGAAACCAGCTTTTAGATAACCGACGGAAACGCCCTCTCTTGGGCGCTGCCAAATCCATGTATTAGGAGGAAAATGAGAATGAAACGTTTTCTCGCTCTGCTGCTCTGCCTCACCATGCTTCTCAGCGTCGTGGGCTGCGGCGGCAACAACAATGATCCCGGAAGCGCCGGCACCACTCCCCCCGCCGGCAACGGCGGCGACACCCCGGCCCCTGACGCCGGCCCCGCCGTCTACCGCAGGCTGTACTCCTCTGAGGTGACAACCCTCAACTACCTGTACACCGCCACCACCCTGGAGTTCGAGACGGCGGCCAACACCATCGACACCCTGGTGGAGTACGACAAGTACGGCATGGTCCAGCCCGCCCTGGCCACCAGCTGGGAGACCTCCGAGGACGGCCTCACCTGGACCTTCCACCTGCGGGATGACGCCAAGTGGGTCAAGGCCGACGGCACCGAGTACGGCCCTGTCACCGCCCAGGACTTCGTCACCGGTTTGCAGTGGGTGGTTGACCCCGCCAACGAGTCCAAGACCTCGGACATCGTGTGCAGCGTCATCAAGAACGCCGACGAGCTGTTCACCAAGACCATCACCGACTTTAATGAGCTGGGGATCGAGGCCGTGGATGACAAGACCCTGGTCTACACCCTGAAAGCCCCCACCCCCTACTTCCTCTCCATGCTCACCTACGTCTGCTTCATGCCGGCCAAGGCGGAGTTCATCGCCGAGAAGGGGGATAAGTTCGGGGCCGCCGACAGCGCCGACAACCTCCTGTACTGCGGCGCCTTCCGCATCGCCGACTTCCAGCCCCAGGTGTCCCACACCTATGTGAAGAACGATTCCTACTGGGATAAGGACAACGTCTTTATCGACGAGATCCAGGAGACCTTCAACAAGGAGGCCGTCACCCTGGCCCCCGCCATGTACCAGCGGGGCGAGACCGACTACGCCGTCATCTCCGCCGACATCCTGCCCACCTGGATGAATGACGCCAAACTCAAGGACGTGGTTGCCCCCCAGCGGAACAGCTACTACAGCTACTTCTTCTGCTTCAACTTCGATCCCCACTTTGACGCCGCCTACGAGCCGGATAACTGGCTGAAGGCCGTGAACAACGAGAACTTCCGCAAGTCCCTCTACTACGCCCTGGACCGTGTCAAGGCCAAGACGGTGGAGGAGCCCTACGACCCCGAAAGCCAGCTCATCGGCACCGTGACACCTCCGAACTTCGTCTCGGTGGACGGCACCGATTACGTTGACCTGGCCCCTCTGAAGGCCCTTTCCTCTTCCGCCACCTTCGGCTATGACGAGGCCAAGGCCAAGGAAGCTATGGCCGCCGCCAAGACCGAGCTGGCCGCCGCCGGGGTCTCCTTCCCGGTGAAGGTCCTGATGAGCTACAACCCCTCCACCGCAAACTGGGATAAACAGTGCCAGATCGTGGAGCAGCAGATGGAGGGCCTGCTGGGCAGCGACTACATCGACATCGTCCTGGAGGCCGGTCCCGCCACCAACTTCCTCTCCGAGGTCCGCCGGGCCGGCAAGTACGCCATGATGCTCTGCAACTGGGGCCCCGACTACGCCGACCCCGAGACCTACTCCGACCCCTGGAGCCTGGGCTACACCTACAACTGGCCCGAGCTCTGCACCGACCCCGCCTACGAGACCGGGGAGACCTACACCGCCGAGACTGCCGCCGCCCTGGGGCTGGAGGAGAAGTTCATCGGGACCAAGGTGAAGGTGTACAACAAGATGGTGGACGAGGCCAAGGCTGAGAAGCTGGACATCTCCGCCCGGTACAACAAGTTTGCCGAGGCCGAGGCTTATCTCATCGACCATGCGTTCATCATTCCTTTCGGCGTGAAGAACGACGGGTACTGCGTCAATCTGGTGAGCCCCTTTGACCGGCCCTTTGCCCCCTTCGGCGTTTCCAGCCTGAAGTACAAGGGCGCCAAGCTCCTGGAGAAGTCCATGAGCCTGGAGGAGTACCAGGCCGCCGAGGCCCAGTGGGATAAGGAGCGGGCCGAGGCTATGGCCAAGGCTGGCTAAGCCAAGCACCCGGTAAAATTCGAGCCAGGCAAAGTTTAGGGCCGCCCTTTTCCAAAGGGCGGTAGGGTCCAGGGGCGACGCCCCTGGTCGCCCGTCGCAACGGGCGAAATACCCCTAGGCGCTGGCCCGTGATACGGGCGTCTCAACCGGGCCGCAAGACCCAGAAACGAGGCTGACAAAAACCGGCCGTATGCTCAAAAAACGGCGTTAAGAACAGGGGGCAGGGCTTCCGTTCTGCTCCCGTTCTTATCGAAGTGACAGCATACGGCCGGTAACGAGCCGGCCCGACACGCAGCCGCGGGAGCGCCCGACCTGGCGCCTCCCCGGCGCTTCCCTTCAAGACAGGCCCCCGCAGGGGGCCGCCTCTTGAACAGACGAATCTTCGCCCAACAACAAGAAAAAGCCTATCCCAGGCTGAAACCAGGGAACCACCCCAAGGCGGCCCCCCGGTTTGAGCCTGTGACAAAAAACATAAGGGAGCTGTTCCGATTGCTCAAATACATCGCCAAGCGGCTGATCCAGTCCGTCCTCACCCTGTTCATCATCATCACCATCATCTTCTGCCTGCTGCGGCTGATGCCGGAGGAGGGCTACCTGGGCCCGGGCTTCGACAAGATGAGCGAGGTCCAGAAGGAGTCCATCCTCACCGAGATGGGCCTGCGGGACCCGGTGCCGGTGCAGCTGTGGAAGTTCTACAAGGGGCTGCTCCACGGGGACTTCGGCACCTCCTGGATCTACCGGCCCAACGTGGCCATCACCGAGATATTGGCGGGGAAAGCCCCGGTCTCCATTAAAATGGGGCTGATGGCCATGGGCATCTCCCTGGTGGCCGGCATCCCCCTGGGGGTGCTGATGACCCGCTTTAAGGGGGGCGTCCCCGACAAGCTGGGGATGGGCTTCGTGGTGCTGGTCATGGCCATCCCCCAGGCGGTGTACCACCTCTTCATCCAGACCTACCTCACCGACTTCTTCCACCTGCCCATGCTCTTTAAGGAACCCAACCTGATGAGCTGGATCTTGCCCACCATCTCCCTTTCCCTCTACAACACCGCCACCTTCGCCCTGTGGATGCGGCGGTACATGGTGGACGAGCTGAACAAGGACTATGTCCGCCTGGCCCGGGCCAAGGGGGTCAAGAACTCGGTGATCATGGGCGCCCACGTCTTTCCCAACGCCTTCGTGCCCCTGATCCAGACCATCCCCACCATGATCCTTTCCACCGCCATGGGGTCCATCTACGTGGAATCCCTCTACTCGGTGCCCGGGATGGGGGGCCTGCTGGTGGACGTTATCCAGCGCCAGGACAACGCCATGGTCCAGGCCCTGGTCCTCATCTACGCCGCCCTGGGCATCATCGGCCTGCTGCTGGGGGACCTTCTCATGGGCGTCTGTGACCCCCGCATCACCTTTGTGGAGAAAGGAGGGGCCCGCTGATGAAACAGTTTTTAGACGGCGCGGCCAACCGGGTCTCGGAAAGCGTCACCGAGACGGTCTCCGCCGATGCCTTTGCCTTTGCCGAGTACGACGAGACCGCCGGGGAAAAGGTGGCCTGGACCGACTACTCCTACTGGGGCTCCACCTTCCGGATGTTCTTCAAAAACAAAATGGCGGTGGCCCTTCTCCTGCTCCTGGCGGGGATACTCCTTTTCACCTTCATCCAGCCCCACCTGCCGGGCCAGCGCCCCGCCACCCTCATCAACAATGACCCCAATACCGGCCTCCAGCTGATGAACATCCCCCCAAACGACGAGTTTTTGTTCGGCACCAACTCCATCGGCCAGGACCTGTGGAGCATGGTGTGGAGCGGCACCCGGACCTCCCTTCTCATCGGCTTCGCCGTGGCCTGCTCGGAGGTCATCCTGGGCATCACCATGGGGGTCCTTTGGGGGTACGTCCGCAAGCTGGACCACTTCCTCACCACCCTGTATAACATCGTGGACAACATCCCCCAGACCATCATGCTCATCCTCATCTCCTACATCCTGCGGCCCAGTATGTCCACCATCATCCTGGCCATGTGCCTCACCAGCTGGCTGAAGATGGCCCGGTTCATCCGCAACCAGATCGTCATCATCCGGGACCGGGACTACAACCTGGCCTCCCGGTGCCTGGGCACCCCCACCTGGCGGATCATCCTCAAAAACCTGCTGCCCTACCTGGTCAGCGTCATGATGCTCCGCATCGCCACCACTATCCCCGAGGCCATCGGCAACGAGGTGTTCCTCACCTACATCGGCCTGGGCCTCCCGGTGGCCATCCCCTCGTTGGGGAACCTCATCAACAGCGGCCGGGGCCTCCTGATGTACGAGTCCCTGCGCTACCAGCTCATCTTCCCGGCGGTGGTGCTGTCGGTGGTCACCGTCTCCTTCTACATCATCGGCAACGCCTTCGCCGATGCCGCCGACCCCAAAAACCATGTGTAAAGGAGGTCCCACGCCATGACAGAAACCGTCGCCACCACCCCCGTCATCCTTTCGGTGCGGGACCTGGACGTAAAATTCCACCTCCGGGGGCGGACCCTCAACGCCATCCGGGGCATCTCCCTGGACCTGCGCCAGGGGGAAAGCCTTGCCATCGTGGGGGAATCCGGTTCCGGGAAAAGCGTTTTCACCAAGACCTTTATGGGCCTTCTGGACCAGAACGGGGAGATCGCCGGGGGCGAGATCCTCTATAACGGCCAGGACCTGGCGAAGTACAAGACCGAAAAGCAGTGGCGGACCATCCGGGGGCGGGAGATCGCCATGGTCCTCCAGGACCCCATGACCAGCCTGAACCCCCTAAAGACCATCGGCAGCCAGATCGGGGAGGCCATCGCCATCCACCAGGGGCTCCACGGGGCGGCCCTCAAAGCCAAGGTGCTGGAGTACCTCCGGGACGTGGGCATCCCCGACCCCGAGGGCCGGTACAAGCAGTACCCCCACGAGTTTTCCGGCGGGATGCGCCAGCGGGTGGTCATCGCCATCGCCGTGGCCTGCAACCCCAAGATCCTCATCTGCGACGAGCCCACCACCGCCCTGGACGTGACCATCCAGGCCCAGATCCTCCATCTGCTCAAAGAACTGAAAAAGAAGTACGACCTGACCACCATCTACATCACCCACGACCTGGGGGTGGTGGCCAACGTGGCCGACCGCATCGCCGTCATGTACGCCGGGGACATCGTGGAGATCGGCACCTGCGAGGAAGTCTTTTACAGCCCCAAGCACCCCTACACCTGGGCGCTCCTTTCCAGCCTGCCCCAGCTGGGGGTGAAAGGCCAGGACCTTTACTCCATCCAGGGGGCCCCGCCCAACCTCTTTACCGACATCAAGGGGGACGCCTTCGCCCCCCGGAACCCCCACGCCCTGAAGATCGACTTCGAGGAGCGCCCCCCCTACTTTGAGGTGAGCCCCACCCACAAGGCCCGGACCTGGCTGTTGGACCCCCGGGCCCCCAAGGTGGAACCGCCGGAGCACATCCGGGAGCTGCAAAAGGAAGGGGTGAGCCGCTTTGGCCAGCAATGAACGGGAGGTCCTGCTTTCGGTGCAGGACATGACGGTGGACTTCGGCAGCCGCCGGAACCCCTTCCGGGCGGTGAACCACGTGAGCTTTGACATCTACCGGGGGGAGACCTTCGGCCTGGTGGGGGAGTCCGGCTCGGGCAAGACCACCATCGGCCGGGCCATCATCCGGATCAATCCCATCTCCGGGGGGGAGGTCCTCTACGAGGGGGAGCGGATCAGCGGCAGGATCAGCCGGGAGAAGGACCGGGAGGTGACGAGGAAGATCCAGATGATCTTCCAGGACCCCATGGCCAGCCTCAACGAGCGGGCCAAGGTGGACTACATCGTCTCGGAGGGGCTCTACAACGTCCAGAAGGGTCTTAGCGAGGAGGAGCGCCGCCGGAAGGTGGAGGAGGCCCTCACCGCCGTGGGCCTGCTGCCGGAGTTTGCCAGCCGGTTCCCCCACGAGTTTTCCGGGGGCCAGCGGCAGCGGATCGGCATCGCCCGGGCCCTGATCATGGGGCCCCAGTTCATCATCGCCGACGAGCCCATCTCGGCCCTGGACGTGTCCATCCGGGCCCAGGTGCTGAACCTCCTTGCCCAGCTGCAAAAGAAGTACGGGCTGACCTACCTGTTCGTGGCCCACGACCTTTCGGTGATGCGGTTCATCACCGACCGGATCGCCGTGATCCACAAGGGGGTCATCGTGGAGCTTTCCGAGACGGAGAAGCTGTTCGCCCATCCCCTGCACCCCTACACCCGGGCGCTGCTGTCGGCCATCCCCCTGCCCGATCCTATTCGGGAGCGGGCCAAGGTGCTGGAGGTCTACGACCCCGCCTGCCACGACTACAGCGTGGAAAAGCCGGAGTGGGTGGAGATCGAGGAAGGGCATTTTGTCCGGGGGAACAAGCCGGAGCTGGAGGGGTACCGGAAGGTGCTGGAGAGTTGAGCCTTTCCGGGAACCACGTCACGCCCCGGCGGCGTGGAGCCCTCCTCCGGACCGACAGGCCCTGACAGCAAAGACCAAGAGCTATCCATAACACCTGTTTTTATCAGACCAACCGAAAGACCCCGGCGATCCGCAGAGGATAGCCGGGGTCCTTATCATGTGTGGTAAAAATAGGAAAACTGTCCGGGATCACCCGCCGCCTGACACGGCGGTCATCCCAGTTCCACGCCCTTCTGGTAGTACCGGTAAATGTCCAGCCCGGAAAGGTCCACGTCCTCGGTGGTGACCGGGCAGCCCTTCTTGACCTCCCGGAGCAGGGTGGCCCCGTTGAGCAGGTAGAAGGGCGCCGCCTTGTCCGCCGCGGCCCGCTCCAGCAGCTGGGGGGTCAGGCCCTGGATGGCGTGGTGGTGACCCGCCACCTTCAGAACGGTCCCCTGGGGGAGGTCCTCCTGGGCGACACCGGCCATGATGGACACCTGGCGGCACTCGGGGTGGCCGCCGACCCCCAGAAGATCCCCCAGGAGGATGGTGGCGGGGGTCTCCATCCCCATGAAGTGGTAGGGGGAGTAGATGCAGGCGTATTTGCCGTTTCGGCTGATGACGTGGCCCTTGCCGGCCAGGATGTCCCACATCTTTTCATTCTCGCACTTCACGATGATGAACTCCCCGCCGCAGAAGCTGGCCTCGTCCTTCTCCCGGAGGTTGAAGAACACGTCCACGACGCCGGTCTTTTTCAGGATGCCGCCGTCCTCTTCCGGGATGAAGATGTCCGCCAGTTCGCTGACCCGGGCGATGGGGTAGCTGAGGGCGGGGCAGGCGGGGACGAAGCCGATGACGTTGGAGACCAGGTTCATCTCGCAGAGGTCAGCGGAGATGGACCCGGTGTACTCCCGGAGCAGCTCCTGGCGCTTCTCCAGGGTGCGGCGGTCCTGGTAATGCCAGCAGCCCAGCAGCTCCGGGAGGTCCTTCCCCGCCCCGGAGCCGTCCAGGTAGGAGAGCCTGCCGGTCTCCCGGTCCCATACCAGGTCGTATTCGCTGGACTTCCCGGCGGCGATGATCTCCAGGCCCAGGAGTTTCCCCCAGGAGTAGAGGTCGATGAGGTTCCGGGGCTGGTCGCCGTTGACCAGGGCGTAGACGGCGTTGTTTTCGGCGGCCACCTGGTTGAGGAAGGGGCCGCAGAAGCTGTCCGTCTCCTTGGAGACCATGTAGACGTTGATGCCCTTTTTCAGGGCGGCAAGGGCGACGTCACAGCCCAGGGCGGTGTTGCCGGTGGATTCCACCAGGGCGGTGATGCCGCAGTCGGGGACCAGGCGGTAATCCCGTGTCACCAGGATGGCGCCGGCGGGGGCGGCGGACACGGCCTCCCTGGTCTCGCAGACCAGGATCTCCTTCCCGCCGAAGCCGGTCTCCTTCAGCACCTGGACGCTCTTTTCCGGGTCCAGGTCGCAGACCACCCGGAGCTCCAGCTGCTTCACCTTGGACATCTGGGCCAGGAGGGTGTAGCCGAAGCCCTGGTTGGCGCCGATGAGGCCGACCCGGGAGGTCTTATGGGAGTGGCTGCTTTGAAGGTAGGTATAATCCATGGTTCTTGTTCGTCTCCTTCTTCGGATGATTTTGGGGTCTCCCGGCCGGCGTGACCGGACCCGTGGGGGGATGGGCGGGGGTTACGGGCGGAACACGATCTTGATGGCGGTGTCGTCCTTGTCGGCCAGGTCGAAGCCCGCCTTCAGGTCGGCCAGGGCGAACTCGTTGGTGATGAGGGGCCCTATCTTCACCGAGCCCTGGATGATGGGGCGCATGGTGTCGGGGACCCAGACGAACCGCTCCTGCCAGGTGTGGTGGACCAGGCAGGTGTTGATGAACTGCAAGCCGTCGTCGTGCCACCGGCTGATGTTCAGGGTGATGGGGGTGGTGACCCAGCTGTAAAAGACGAACTTGCCGTTGTGCCGGATCATCTCGCTGGCGGCGTTGAAGGACTCGGCGGAACCGGCGGCCTCCAC
Organism: uncultured Angelakisella sp.; assembly: GCA_947564495.1. Taxonomy (GTDB): domain Bacteria; phylum Bacillota; class Clostridia; order Oscillospirales; family Ruminococcaceae; genus Angelakisella. Next base: position 9,086 of record CANOCD010000019.1, read on the forward strand.
CACCACGTCAGCGCCACGTCCCCCGGTGAGGGCCTTGACCTTGGCCACCACGTCCTCCTCTTTGAGGTTGATGACCAGATCGGCCCCCAGCTCCTTGGCCAGCTTCAGCTTGCCCTCCAGCACGTCCACCACGATGACCTGGTAGGCGCCCTTGAGCTTGGAGCACTGGGCGATGATCTGCCCGGCGTAACCGGCCCCCATGACCACCACCGTGTCTCCCAGCTGGACCCCGGTGTTCAGCCCGGAGTACATGGCGCAGGCGGTGGGCTCCCCCAGGGCGGCGATGTCCATATCCAGCCCCTCGGGAACGGGCTGGAGCTGGAAGCTCTTGGCCCGGAAGTAGTCGGCGAAGTTGTTGTTCCAGCCGAAGGCGATGACCTTATCGCCCACTTTGTAATCCGCCACCCGGCTGCCCACCGCCACAACGGTGCCGCCGCTCTCGTGGCCCAAAAGGAAGGGGAACTCCGGGGGCTGGCGGAACTCGGCGGTCTGGGGGGGCATGAAGCCCCGGTAGAAGCTCTTATCCGAGCCGCAGATGCCCATGAGGTGGTTCTTGACGATGATGTCGTCCTCGCCGCACTCCAGCTCCCGTTCGATGAGTTCGATGTCGTAGGCTTTGTTCAGGCGGGCCGCCCTGGTCACAAATTTTTCCATAGCTTGGAACACTCCTTTTCTTCTGCTTCGATCCCCCTCCGTGTCCCCGGGGACAGGCCCCGGGAACTCGGAAGGGGTCAGGCTCTTATCTCTGCGGTCTTCAGATGATGCCGGTCATCACCAGGATGCAGGTGAGGACGGCCCCGGTAAAGCCGGCCACGGTGGAAGCGCCGCCCACGGCCCGGATGCCCTGGTTGACGTCCATGTTGGACATGGAGACGGTGACCCAGAAGCCGGAGGAGTTGGCGTGCTTGAACATCAGGGCGCCGGTGCCGCAGGCCAGGAAGGCGGCCACGGGGGAGATGCCCAGGGTGGCCAGCATGGGCTCCACCAGGGCGGCGGCGGTCATCACGCCCAGGGCGTTGGAACCGGTGACCACGTGGATGATGGCGGCGATGATGATGGGGATGAGGATGGGCGGGAAGGGGGAGGCGGCGATGATCTCGGCGATCTTCTCGGCGACCCCGGCGTTCTTGACGAAGGTGGCCAGGGCGCCGCCCATGCCGGTGACGACGATGGGCATGGCGGCGGAGAGGATGCCCTCATTCACCCAGTCGTTGAGGACCTTCTTGGTCTTCCACTCCTTGCCGGTGAGGAGCAGGGCCAGGATACAGCCGGTAAAGAGGGCCGCCAGGGGGCTGCCGATGAAGGCGCAGAAGTTGGCGACGCCGGTACCGGGAACCACCACCGAGGTGATGGTGTTGAGCAGGATGAGGAAGAGGGGGAAGAGGATGGGGAGCAGGGACTTGGTGAGGCTGGGAAGGGGCTGGTCCTCCATCTCTTTGGCGGAACGGATGAACTCCTCCTTGGGGGCCACCGGGGTCTTGAGGGTCATGCAGTAGAAGGTGGCGGCGATGACGCTGGGGATGGCCACGATAAGGCCCCAGAGGATGGCCTGGCCCAGAGGCACGTTGAGCAGGGCAGCGGCGGAAACAGGGCCGGGGGTGGGGGGGACCAGGGAGGCGGTGACCAGGGCGCCCAGGTAGAGGGCGGCGCCGTAGCTCATCATCGACTTCTTGGTCTGCAAAGCCAGGAGGGAGACGATGGGGATGAGCAGGATGACCACCGTGTCGGCAAAGATGGGGATGCCCAGGATGGCCGAGCTGAGGGCGATGGCCCAGATCATGTTCTTTTCGCCCACCAGGCCCACGGCCCATTTGGTGATGCGGACGGCGGCGCCGGTCTTTTCCAGGATGGTGCCCATGGTGCAGCCCAGGAAGATGATGATGGCAACGCTCTTGATGGTGCCGGAGAAGCCGCTGTTGATGGTGCCTTCAATGCTCTCCCAGGGGGTGCCCAGGGCGATGGCCAGGACCAGGGCGGCGATGAGGATGCCCATTGCGGCGTTGACCTTGAACTTGGAGATGAGGACGATCATCAGCACGATGACCGCCGCGAATACTACCAGTACGTACCCAGTCGACATAACGATCCTTCACTCCTCAATTTTTGTCACGGGGCCGCCAAGACCGGCTGCCCCTGTTCCTTTCGGGCCGGGCGCCCGAAAACCCACGCTCTTGCACACTGTTTTTGCCCATCACCCTCTTTTCCGCTTTGGGACCCGTTTTCGGTCGTCCCTTGCCAAAATAAGGGCCAGCAATAACCGTGCCAACTT
>CANOCD010000020.1 GCA_947564495.1 uncultured Angelakisella sp.
CACTGGGCCAGCTCCTCCAGAAGCAGCGGGGCCTCGCCCCCGCCGCGCTTGCCGGCGTTTTTGGCCCGCCACCGGTCGATGGCCAGGTTCCGGGTCAGCCGGGCCAGGAAAAAGCCCAGCCGCCCAGGGCGCTGGGGCGGGATGCTGTTCCAGGCTCCCAGCCAGGTGTCGCTGACGCACTCCTCGGCGTCCCGGGGGTCCCCCAGGATGTTGTTGGCCACCGTGAAGCAGTAGCTGCCGTAGGCTGCCGCCGTCTCCCGGATGGCGGCCTCGTCCCGGTGCCAGTAGGCTTCAATGATCTGCTGGTCGGTCATCCGTTTTTCCTCCAGTCTTTCGTTCCTTGGTTTTGAAGGTCCCTTCACTCTAAAAGACGGCGTCGGCGGGGAAATATCACAGGGGGTGGGGATTTTTTGCGGACAGAGGAAAGCCCCCAGGTCAAGGCGGCCTGAGGGCTTTTTGGGGGGGATATAGGTTCTAGCGGATCTCGGGCTCCAGGGCTTCAAACTTGGGGGAATCCAAAAAACTCCGCCTATTCCGGCTGGAACACCGTCTCGATGACCTTTCCCGCCTGGGGGGTGCTGTACCGCCAACGGTCCATATGGTCCCCCTGGAAAAAATACTCCGGCGGGGCGGGGGTCCAGGGGGCGTCGAAGGCGTCCACGATGATGAGCTTCACCTTCATCTTGGCGGGGAGGATGCTCTTGATGTAAACGCTGGCCTGCTGGCCGGGGGCCACCCCGGGGCAGGGCTCGGCAAGGCCCGCCAGGTTGGGGGTCAGCTCCACAAAGACGCCGTACTCTTCCACCGAGCGGATGATGCCGGCCACCGTTTCGCCGGGGTGGAACCGGGCGGCGTTCTCCTCCCAGGTGCCCAGGAGCTCCTTGTGGCTGAGGCAGACCCGGCCCCCGGGCTCCAGGCTCCGGACCACGGCCCGGATGTCCTCCCCGGGGCGGAAGCGGTCCCGGGGGTGGGAGATGCGGGAGACCGAGATCTGGTCGATGGGGATGAGGGAGGGGAGGCCGCAGCCGATGTCCACGAAGCATCCGAAGGGCTCCAGGTGGGTGACCCGGCCGGGGATGACGTCCCCGGGGGCAAGGCGGGAGAGGTACTCCTCCTGGCACCGCTTTTGGGCCGCCCGGCGGCTGAGGAGGGGGAGGACGCCCCCCTGGGGGAGGTCCCGGACCTCCCGGACCAGGAAGGAGACGGGTTTGTTGACCCGGGAGATGATGGCGATGTCCCGGGTGAGGCCCTCGGCGATGCCCAGGGCGCCCTCCAGGCGGGGGATGAGGCCCCGGCACCAGCCGAAGTCCACCACCAGGTCGTGCTCATGGTCGCAGAGGACGGCCCGGGCCTCCAGGATGGTCCCCTGGGCCAGGGCCTGGCGGAGGCCCTGGGGGCTGCTGGCAAGGCGGGTATTTTCCGGGGTATCCAGGAGACGCCCCTCGGGCAGAAAAACGGACATGATGGATCGGCCTCCCTTTTCCACGACATTCCCGGCAGGAAGGGTCTGCCGGGATGTTCTATGGATATTCGGGGGGAGGGGAAAGTATGCGTGGACAGGGTGGAGCGGTCATGCTTTCACCAGCCCCAGCGCCTTGGCGGCCTCCATGGCAAGCAGGGGGACCAGGCAGAGGGCAAAGGCGGCAAGGTACTCCCCGGCCCCCAGGGTCACCAGGCCGAAGGCCACCCGGACGGGGGTGAAAACCACCAGGAGCATGAGCAGCAGGGAGACCCCGCAGGCCAGGTTCAGCGTCCGGTTGCCCCAGACCCCCAGGGCGAAGAGGGAGCGGTGGGAGCGTGTGTTGTAAGCCTGGACCAGCTGGGAGACCCCCAGGGTGAGAAAGGCCATGGTCTGGCCGCCGGGGGCCCCCGCCTTGGCGAAGCCGATCCGGAAGGCGGCGAGGGAGAGGGCGGCGAACATCATCCCCTGGAGGGCTACCCGGAGGCCCAGGCCACGGGCGAAAACGCCCTCCTCCCGGGGCTTTGGGGCACGGTCCATGATGCCTGCTTCCACCGGCTCCACCCCAAGGGCGATGGCGGGGAAGCTGTCGGTGACCAGGTTGATCCACAGTAGCTGCATGGAGAGGAGGGGGCTCTGGCGCCAGAGGAGCATGGCGAAGAACACCGTGAGGACCTCCCCGATGTTGGTGCCCAGGAGGAAGGCCACCACCTTGCGGATGTTGTCGTAGATGCCCCGGCCCTCCCGGACCGCCTCCACGATGGTGGCGAAGTTGTCGTCGGTGAGGGTCATGTCGGCGGCGCCCTTGGCCACGTCGGTGCCGGTGATCCCCATGGCGCAGCCGATGTCCGCCGCTTTGAGGGCGGGGGCGTCGTTGACCCCGTCCCCGGTCATAGCCACCACGGCGCCCTTTCTCTGCCAGGCTTTGACGATGCGGATCTTGTCCTCGGGGGAGACCCGGGCGTAGACCGAGACCTCCTCCACCCGGCGGTCCAGCTCCTCCTGGGAGAGGGCGGAAAGCTCCTGGCCGGAGAGGGCTTTGTCCCCCGGGCGGAAGATGCCCAGCTCCCCGGCGATGGCCGAGGCGGTGACCACGTGGTCCCCGGTGATCATCACCGGGCGGATGCCGGCCCGGCGGCAGACCTCCACGGCGGCCTTGGCCTCGGGGCGGGGCGGGTCGATCATCCCCACCAGGCCCAGGAGGGTGAGGCCGCTTTCCAACTCCTCCATCTGGGGGGACTCCGGCAGGGCGGGGATGGTCTTGGCCGCCACCGCCAGCACCCGGAGGGCCTGGCGGCTCAGTTCCTCCACCATCTTCCCGGCGGCGGAGAGGTCCCCGGCCACGCACCGCCCGGCGATGCCGTCAAAGGCCCCTTTGACGATGACGGTGAGGGTGTCCCCGGTTCGGTTCACCGTGGTCATCCGCTTGCGGTCGGAATCGAAGGGGAGTTCCAGGAGGCGGGGGTGCTCCTGGTTCAGAATATCCTTGCCCCGGCCTGTTTTGTGGGCGGCAAGGAGGATGGCCGTCTCGGTGGGGTCGCCGATGTGGACGGCGGGGGCGTCCTCCCCCTGGGGGAAGGTCACCGAGCCGTTGCAGCAGAGGGCGGCGTATTCCAGAAGGAGGCGGCCGTCGGGGGAGAGGGCGGCGGGGTCTTCGGGGGCTTCGGAGCCCTCCCGCCAGACCTTCACGAGGGTCATGCGGTTCTGGGTGAGGGTGCCGGTCTTGTCGGAGCAGATCACCGAGGCGCTGCCCAACGTCTCCACCGCCGGGAGCCGCCGGATGATGGCGTTACGCTCCACCATCCGCTGGACCCCCAGGGAGAGGACCACGGTGACGATGGCAGGGAGCCCTTCCGGGATGGCGGAGACGGCCAGGGAGACCGAGATCATGAAGATCTCCATCACCGGCATCCCGTCCCAGAGGCCCACGGCGAAGATGACGGCGCAGGCCGCCAGGGCCAGAAATCCCAGGCTCTTGCCCAGCCCCGCCAGCTTTTCCTGGAGGGGGGTGCGGGTCTCCGGTTCCCCGCCCAGGAGGCCGGCGATGCGGCCCATCTCGGTGTTCATGCCGGTGGCGGTGACAAGGGCCCGGCCCCCGCCGTAGGTGACGCTGCACCCCGAGTAGACCATGTTCCGCCGGTCCCCCAGGGGGGCGTTTTCCTCCACCCGGGCGGCGGCGTCCTTTTCCGCCGGGACCGATTCCCCGGTGAGGGCGGATTCCTCCGCCTTGAGGGAGGCGGACTGCAAAAGCCGCCCGTCGGCGGGGATGAGGTCCCCGGCCTCCAGGAGGATGACGTCCCCGGGGACCAGATCGGCGCTGTCGATGACCTGTTCGGTGCCGTCCCGGACCACCCGGGCGTGGGGGGCGGAAAGGCTCTGGAGGGCGTCCAGGGCCTTCTCCGCCTTGCTCTCCTGGAGGACCCCCACGATTGCGTTGAGGACCACGATGAGGAGGATGAGCCCCGGCTCGAAGAAGGCGGAGGGGTCCCCCTCCCCCAGGGCGGCGACGAAGGAAATGGCGGCGGCCAGGAGGAGGATGAGGATCATCACGTCTTTGAACTGGGCGGCGAAGCGGCTGGCAAGGGACTTTTTCTTCTTCTCCGCCAGGCGGTTGGGGCCGTGCTGCTCCAGGCGTTTTTGGGCCTCTTGGGCGGAAAGGCCCCGGGGGGAGGAGGAGAGGGCTTGGGCCAGCTCCTCCGGGGGCATGGCGTAGGGGTGGTTCATGGGATGACCTCCTTAGTGAAGGGTTGTGGTTCTATGCTCCTATTATAGGTGATTTGTCGGGGAATTACAAAGGGGGGCGGGATTTTTTGCCGGGGGTCCCTTTTTGCCGTTGATATTTCCCCCGGGGCAAAGTATAATAGAAGCGGTATTTGGAAAGCGCCGCCGGTTCGCCCGGCGGATCAATAGGAAAGACAGGTGTTTGACTATGGAACAGCGTGTCACCGATTTTTTTGAGATGCTCCGGACCAAAAAGGTGGGGCTGGTGGGCTTTGGGGTCACCAACAACGGCATCGCCAAGATGCTGGCGGGGAAGGGGATCAGCGTCACCATCCACGACCGCCAGGAGCGGAAAGAACTGGGGGAGGTCTGCCAGGAGATGGAGGAGGCGGGGATCGCCCTCTCCCTGGGGCACAACTACCTGCGGAGTTTGGAGGAGGACGTCATCTTCCGGGCCCCGGGGGTGCCCTTTGACCTGGCGGAACTCACCGCCACCCGGAAGGCCGGGAAGGTGGTCACCAGCGACCTGGAAATGTTCTTCGACCTCTGCCCCTGCCCTGTCATCGGGGTGACGGGGAGCGACGGCAAGACCACCACCACCACCCTCATCGCCGAGATGCTCCGGGCCGAGGGCAAAACGGTCCACCTGGGGGGGAACATCGGCAAGGCCCTGTTCCCCGAGATCGAGACGGTGCGCCCCGAGGACTTCGCCGTGGTGGAGCTCTCCAGCTTCCAGCTCATCTCCCTGCGCCGGAGCCCCGACATCGCCGTGGTCACCAACGTGGCCCCCAACCATCTGGACATCCACGGCACCATGAAAGCCTACGTGGCGGCCAAGCGGAACATCCTGCTGCACCAGAACGCCTTCGGCAAGGCGGTCTTAAACGCCGACAACGACCTGGCCCGGAAGTACATTCCCGACGTCCGGGGGCGGGTCTGCACCTTCTCCCGCCAGACCAACGTCTACCAGGGGGCCTGGGAGGACCACTACGGCACCCTTTGGTATTCCGACAACGGCAGCCAGACCCGGCTGATGAAGGCGGAGGAGATCCGCATCCCCGGGCTGCACAACGTGGAAAACTACCTGGCGGCCATCACCGCCGTGTGGGGGCTGGTGTCGCTGGAAAGCATCCGGAAAGTGGCCCACGAGTTCGCCGGGGTGGAGCACCGCATCGAACTGGTCCGGGAGCTGGACGGGGTCCGGTGGTACAACGATTCCATCGCCACCAGCCCCAGCCGCACCATTGCCGGGCTCCTCTCCTTTGACCAGCGGATCATCGTCATCGCCGGGGGGTACGACAAGAAGATCCCCTACGACCCCCTGGCCCCTGTCCTGCTGGAGAAGGTCAAGACCCTCATCCTCACCGGGGCCACCGGGCCCAAGATCGAGGCCGCCGTCACCGCCATCCCCGGGTGGGAGAAAAGCGGGCTCAAGATCCTCCACGCCGACAACATGGAGGAGGCGGTACAGCTGGCCCGGGAGGAGGCCGGGGAGGGGGACATCGTCTCCCTTTCCCCCGCCAGCGCCAGCTTTGACCGGTACAAGAACTTCGAGGTCCGGGGCCGCCACTACAAGGACCTGGTCATGGCGTTGTAAGGGGACAGAAAGATGGACGTGGAAAGATTTCTGGACTGGGCGGAACAGAAGGGCTGGACGGTGGAGCGCCGCTCCGTCCCCCTGGCCCTGCCCGAGACGGTGACGGGCCGGTATGACATCCCGGAATGTTACCTGGGATTTCTGGAGAAGGTCCTCCTCTGCGCCGGGCCCATGGACACCGAGTGGTTCCTCTGCGAGGAGGGCTACCGCCAGGACGACCCCGACGCCATGCGGTGGGACGAGTGCGAGCGGATCAGCCTGGAGGCCGCCCGGGACATGATGGACGACGAGGAGGAAAAGCGGGTCGCCGAGTTCTGGGACGGGGTGCTGCCCTTCTTCCTCTCGGTGGGGAACGGGTACGAATACTACGGCTTTGACCTCCTGGGGCGGCTGGGCCCGACGGGGTGTGTCCTCCACGGGTACGAGCCTGTCTTTGAGGAGGCGGAGGTCTTTGCCCCGGACTTCGGGGCCTTTCTGGACCGGGTGACCGCCGGGGAGGTGGCCACCGGCGGGGTCCTCTTTGACCCGGAGGAGTACGCCTTTATGGAGCTGGAGGGCCGCAGGGAGCAGGAGCGCCTCCAGGAGGAGAGCGCCCGGGCCCTTCGGGAGCTGCTCCATCCGGAGGAGGAACACCACGACCACGGGGACGGCTGCGGCTGCGGTCACGACCACCACTGACGGCGGAGGGAAACGGGATGGGCAGACGGTATCGCCGGGGGAAACGGCATCGGACCACGGTCTGGGACGTGGCCGGGGATGTGGTCATGGTCGCCCTGACCCGGGGCCTCTGGCTTTTGTGGATGGGGGCCCGGTGGGTCCTGCGTCGTTAGAGAAAGGACAGATATTGCTATGAAAACGATTTTTCGGGGGGCGGCCCTTGCTTTGGCCCTCTCCCTTGTGATGACCTTGGGGGGCTGCGCCGGGAAGGAGCCCGCCGGGGAGGCTTCCCAGCCAGAGCCCGAGGCGGCCCCGGCCAAGACCCTGTACCAGCAGGGGGAGGAATTGGCGGCCTGGCTGGTGGAGATGGCCGGAAACCGGGACTACCTGAGCCTTTACACCGGGGACGAGGAGGTCCTGGGCGTTCTGGCCCGGGCGGTGGAGGGGAAGGACTACACCAGCCCCAAGGCGGTGTACAGTGTCACCGTCCCCGGTGACGCCGCCGGGAAGCTCCTGGGGCTCATGGGGATGGAGGGGGCCGACGGCCTGCCGGACCGGCTCCAGCAGCGGGTCCGGGAGAAGATGATCCAGGCCCTGCCGACCCAGGTGAACGCCATGGCGGGGACCGAGACCCTGGCGGCCGCCAGCATCTGCACCGCCAGCAAGACCTTTGTCAACGACCAGGTCACCGAGGGGGTCATCTACCTGTACGCCTACGAGAACGGGGCGCCTGTCGCCGTGACCTTCCTGCCCGGGGAGGACGGGGCGGTGGCCGCCACCGGGACCTTCCTGCTGGGGGACAGCTTTTCCCTGGAATCCCTGGAGTCTATGGAGGGGATGCTGGGGATGCTGGGTGTGAAGCTGGAGGAAGTCACGCCGGAATAAAAACTGCGGCCCTGCCGGTCATCGTGCCGGGGGGGCCTTTTTGAAAGGAGGAAAAGCCCATGATCCTGGCAAACGGCGTGGACGCCGTGGAGATCGCCCGCATCGCCAAGGCAATCGCCCGCCCCGGCTTTGTGGAGCGGTTCTTTTCCCCGGAGGAGGGGGAGTATTTCCGGAGCCGGAAGATGGCCCCCCAGACGGTGGCGGGGCACTTTGCCGCCAAGGAAGCCTTTTCCAAGGCCATGGGGACGGGGCTTTCCGGCTTTGACCTGCGGGAGGCGGCGGTGATCCACGACCAGCTGGGCAGGCCGGAGTACCGCCTTTCCGGGAGGGCCGCCAAGCTGGCGGAGGGCTGGCGGCTCACTTTGTCCATCACACACACCGCCGATACCGCCATCGCCTTTGCGGTGGCCTGGAAGGAGGAAACGGTATGATCCCCTTTGTCACCACCGCCGGGATGAAGGAGCTGGAGGCCCAGGTCGCCCGGGCCGGGGTCAGCTACCAGGAGATGATGGAGGAGGCGGGGCGGTCCGCCGCCCGGATCATCCTGGAGCGGCTGCCGGTGGAGGGGAAGAAGGCCCTGGTCCTCTGCGGCAAGGGGAACAACGGCGGGGACGGCTTTGTGGTGGCCCGGTGCCTGGCCCGGGCCGGGGCCCTGGTGACGGTTGCCCTGGTCCAGGGGGAGCCCGCCACCCCGGAGAGCGGGACCGCTTTCTCCCAGCTCCCCGCCCAGGTGGCGGTGGTCCGGGAGACCGAGGTGGCGGTCCGGCGGCTGGAGGGGTCCGCCCTGGTGGTGGACGCCATCTTCGGCACCGGCTTTCGGGGGAGCGTCCCGGAGGAACTGGTCCCCCTGTTCCAGGCCGCACGGCAGGCGGGGGAGCGGGGCGTTCCGGTCATCGCCCTGGACATCCCCAGCGGGGTGGAGGGGGACACCGGCCTCTATGACCGGTGCATCCCCGCCGACCTCACCGTCTGCATGGGGGCCAGAAAGCCGGCCTGCCTGGTGAACTGGGCCGGGGAGTACCTGGGGGAGCTGGCCATGGGTTCCATCGGGGCCCCCTTAAAGGTGCTGGACGCCTTTTCCGGCTGGATGGACGCTTTGGACTTTGAGGACTTCCGGCGGTGCCTCCCCCGGCGGAGCCACGCCGGGCACAAGGGGACCAACGGGCGGCTGCTCCTGATCGCCGGGTCCCGGCAGTACCCCGGGGCGGCCATGCTGGCGGCCTCGGCGGCGGTCCGGTCCGGGGCGGGGTATGTCCGGCTGGCCTCCACCTCCCGGGTCTGCAAGCTGGTGGCGGGGCGGTGCCCCGAGGTCATCTACACCCTCTGCCGGAAGAACGGCCGGGGGGGCATCTCCGGGGACCAGGGGACCCTGGACCTCCTGCTGGAGGCTGCCCGGGGGAGCGACGCCATCGCCATGGGCTGCGGCCTGGAGCCGAACGAGGACACTTTGGCCATCGTCCGGGCCCTCCTCCGCCAGGAGAAGCCGGTGCTGTTGGACGCCGGGGCCATCACCGCCCTGGCCCGGGAGGACGATCCCCTGGGGGTCCTGGAACAGGCCGCCTGCCCGGTCCTCCTCACCCCCCATCCCGGGGAGTACGCCAGGCTCATCGGGGGCGAGATCGGGCATAATCCCTTGGAGCCGGAGCATACTATGACCAGGAAACCCAAGATCACGTTGCTTCGGAAGGACTGGGCCACCGGCATCTTCCAGGGGGAGCGGGCGGTCTGGCACTTCGGCGGCTGCGACGGCCTGGCCAAGGGGGGCAGCGGCGACGTCCTCACCGGTATCATCGGGGGGATGCTGGCCCAGGGGGCGGAGCCCTTTGACGCCGCCTGGGCCGGGGCCTGGCTCCACGGGCGGGCCGCCCGGCTCTGCGCCAAGGACTGGTCCCGCCGGGGGATGGCGCCCTCCCAGCTGGCGGACTACCTGGGGGCGGCCTTTCTGGAAGCGGAACAGGAGGAAGGATGAAAGGTTGGATAGCGGCCCTGGCGGCCCTGCTGCTCCTTTTGGGGGGCTGCGGCAAACTGGGGGGACAGTCGGAGGACTACGACGCCCTGGTCAAGGAGACCTTGGCCCGGGAGTACAGCTTTACCGGAAAGATGACCTATGACGGCACCGAGGCGGAGGCCAAGTTCGTCAAGACCGGGGTCTCGGACATCACGGCGGAGTTTTCCGCCCCGGAGGCCCTTGCCGGGCTGACGGTCGTCACCGCCGGGGAGGAGGTCAAGGTGCAGTTCCGGGGGATGGACGTGGACCTTTCGGCCTACACCCTCCCAACCCAGTCGGCCCTTGCCCTGCTGCGGGAGATCCTCACCGGGGAAAAGTCGGGGAAGCTCACCGTCAAGGCGGAGGAGGAGACCCTTGTGGCCAGCGGGAGCATCCTGCTGACCACCTACGAGATCGTCTTTGACAAGGAGACCATGGAGGTCCGGGAGGTGCGGATTCCCTCCCTGGACGGGGTGGTGGAGGTCAGCGATTTTGTTTTTACCCAGTGACTTCTGAAGGAAACCAAAAAAGGGCCCCCTCCCGCCGGGAGGGGGCCCTTCTCATGCCTTGGAAAGGTCCTGCTTACTTGTGGTCAACAGTGCTCATGTGCTTGATGAGGTCCAGGAGCTTGTTGCTGTAACCCCACTCGTTGTCGTACCAGGAAACCAGCTTGACGAACTGATCGTTGAGCATGATGCCGGCCTTGGAATCGAAGATGGAGGTCCGGGGGTCGGCGGCGAAGTCGGTGGAGCCCACGTCCTCATCGGTGTAGCCCAGGATGCCCTTCATCTCGCCCTCGCTGGCGGCCTTGACGGCGGCGCAGATCTCGTCGTAGGTGGTGGGCTTCTCCAGACGGCAGGTCAGGTCGACGACCGAGACGTCCAGGGTGGGAACACGGAAGGCCATGCCGGTGAGCTTGCCCTTGAGGGAGGGGATGACCAGGGCGCAGGCTTTGGCGGCGCCGGTGGAGGAGGGGATGATGTTGCCGGCGGCGGCCCGTCCGCCTCTCCAGTCCTTCTTGGAGGGGGAGTCAACGGTCTTCTGGGTGCCGGTGGTGGCGTGAACGGTGGTCATCAGGCCCTCGATGATGCCGAACTTGTCGTTGATGACCTTGGCCAGAGGGGCCAGGCAGTTGGTGGTGCAGGAGGCGTTGGAGACCACGTTCATATCGGGGGTGTAGCTGTCGTGGTTGACGCCCATGACGAAGGTGGGGGTCTCCTTGTCCTTGGCGGGGGCGGAGATGACGACCTTCTTGGCGCCGCCCTTCAGGTGGGCCTGGCACTTCTCGGTGGTGGTGAAAACGCCGGTGGACTCCACGACGTACTCCACGCCCAGCTCGCCCCAGGGGATCTCTTCGGGGCTCATCTTGTCAAAGGTCTTGACCTCCTTGCCGTTGACGAAGAACTTGCCGTCCTTGGACTCGGCAACGCCGTCGAACCGGCCGTGGATGGTGTCGTACTTGGTCATATAGGCCATGTAGTCGGTGCTGATGAAGGGATCGTTCACCGCCACGACCTCGAAGGTCTCGGGCTGGGCCACCGCGATGCGGAACACCAGCCGGCCGATACGACCAAAACCATTGATGCCAATTTTGATTGCCATAATGAATACACGCTCCTTTTTATTTTTTGGGGGATCAAAACCCTTCCTAGCATATTCTACTCCATTTTTCGGAAAATCTCAACCCCCCTGCTGATAAAACCTTGACAATTTTTTTGCGGAAGGGCGGGCGGGTCATACCCCCGGACCGATACTT
>CANOCD010000021.1 GCA_947564495.1 uncultured Angelakisella sp.
CCCAATGAAAGTCGATCAACGGGGTGTCCTTATTCATCAAGGTGTATTTCATCTTTGCCGCCTTTCTGTTCCTGCGGGTATCCTGCCAGGGTCTATTATACACCATGGAAAGGGTGTTGTCACCCCTTGTTCTTCCCCGCCAGATACCGCCGCTGGAACCAGATGCCCCCCAGCCCCAGCAGGCCGGTGCAGAGGAAGATGCCCGCCGTCAGCCACAGGTCGTTCCCCGCAAAGCTGGCCCCCGCCCAGGTGGAGGTGACCACCGAGGGTATCCGGGCCAGGGTGGAAAGAAGGAGGAACCGCCCCAGGGGCAGGGGGCTGAGGCCGCAGACATAGACCAGGATGTCCTTGGGGGTGCCGGGGATGAAGTAGAGGAGAAAGACGATGCCCTCCAGCCGGGCCTCGTCCTGGAGAAAGCGGTACTGCTGGAGCTTCTGCCCCAGGGCGGTGTGGTCGAAGGCCGCCTTGCCCTTTTTGCGGACCGTCTGGAACACCAGGGCGGACCCCAGCAGGCACCCCAACAGGCAGAGGGCCAGGCCGCCCCAGGCCCCGTACATGGCTCCCGCCGCCAGCTCCACCGGTTCCCCGGGGATGATGGCCACCACGATCTGGAGGACCTGGACCCCCAGCAGGGCCAGCACCCCCCACATCCCCAGGGCCTCCACCTTGCCCTGGAGCCAGGGGCCGAACTCGGGCCGGAACATCCACCGGATAAGGGGCAGGCAGGCGGCGCAGAGGATCAGAAAAAAGAGGGCGGCCGCCAGAAGCAGCCACTTCCCGTTTTTGTTTTGCTGTTGGTCATCCTTCATGGCAAGTCCCCCGCAATTTTTTGTTCCAGGCTCTATATTTTTCCCGGGAAATTTGCTATAATGGAAGCCTGGCGGACGGGAGGACAAGCCTCCCTTTGCCTATGATACGACAGAACGCCGGAAAATACTACAAACAGACTGTAAACATTTCCGCCCCGCCGGCGGAAAAGAGAAAGGCGGGTCTTTGTGGAATACCAAGCCATGACCGAGGGGGTCCGCCCCGGCAGCGTCACCACCAGCCACGAGGTGATGATCCTCATCTGCTATTTGATGGAGCAGGCCGGCCAGCCGGTCTCCTTCAAGGAGCTGGGCGCCGCCCTCCAGGGCCAGGAACTGGTGAACTACTTCCAGTTCGCCGAGACGATGGAGAGCCTCCGGCGCACCGGCCACATCCTCCCCCGGGAGTACCACGGGGAGCAGTGCTTCGTCCTCAGCGAGGAGGGCCGCCGGGTCTCCCGGACCTTTGAGGCCGGCCTCCCCCCGGCGGTGCGGGAGCGGGCCACCGGGGCCCTGGAGCGGATCTTGACCCTGGTCCGCCGCCAGCGGGAAAACCGGGTGGACATCCGCCAGGTGGAGGACGGCTGGCAGATCACCCTGACCATCCCGGACATCGGCAGCGACCTTTTGTCGGTGACCATCTTCATGCCCACCCGCCGGGAGTGCGAGGCCATCCGCCGGCGGTTCCTCAACGACCCCATGCTCACCTACAAGGGGGTCTTTGCCCTCCTCACCGGGGACACCCAAACGGTGGGGGAGCTGGTGGAAAGCCAGCAGGATCTTTTTTCGGATTAAAGGAGAACCCTATGACCAAATCCATTCTCACCCTTTTTCTCACCTTTTATTCGGCGGCCCGGCTCTCGGCCATCGCCTACCAGCTCTACTACGAGTTGGACCGCCTCCCCAGCGGGGTGCTGCTCATCACCTCCGCCTGCTGCCTGGTCTGCTTCGGGGCGGCGGTGGCCCAGTACCGGGGGCGCCTCCGGGGCAGGACCCTGAAAAGCGTGCTGATGCTGGTGGCCGCCGCTGCCGCAGCCAATATGATTATTGTCTATCTCAACCCGGTGAACGACCTGGGCAACGTGGACCTGCTCATCACCGGCACCCTCTTTGACATCGCCTTTTACCTGGGGGTCCTCACCCTGCGGATCACCGACGCCCCCGCCCGGGCGCCCTCCCCAGGTCCCCGCCGGGAGCCCCCGGCCCCCGGGGACGAGGAGCTGGACGAACTGCTTGAGAGCTTTGGGGAGGAGAAGCCCGGAGAGGAAACCAGGAGACGAGAACGCTAAACCAGAGGTCGGTTGAAGCCGGAGCAGCGAACCGCTATCCTATAGCCATCTGCTGCAAAGGAGGAAAAGTGAAATGAAAACAGAGACCTTTGGACGCATGGTGGCGGCGTTGCGAAAAGAAAAAGGGATGACCCAGCTGGAGCTCGCCGAGAAGATGGGGGTCACGGACAAGGCGGTATCCAAGTGGGAACGGGATCTGTCCTTCCCGGATGTTGCCTCCCTCCCGAAACTTGCCGGGATCTTCCAGGTGACCGCCGACGAGCTGATCCAGGCCAGGGCGGGGACCGGGAAGGGGACGGCGGCAGGCGGTCTCCCGGGACTGATCGACCTGGCAATGAAAGGCGTTGCCGTGGCCATGGGGATCGCGGTCACGGTCCTTTCCCTGCTGGACCGGCTGGACGGGAGGTCGGCTTTCTCCATGCTGGGGATCGGTTTGGCCTGCCTGGCTGTTTCCCAGCTCCCCAAGGGGGAGGGGTAGGCGTATTGAGCGACAGACGCAAAAAACGACCAGAACAGCCTTTTGGACAGGGCTGTTCTGGTCCTGTTTTTGCGATTCAAGGTCTGGCCTCCTCCTCGGGCAGGGGGTGGACCAGGGGAAAATCCACGAAATGCCGGGAGAAGCTGCCCTGGGCGTAGTCCAGGACCTCCTCCTCCATCTGGCGGTAGGCGGCCAGGAACCGCCTGCCCTGGGGGGTCAGCTCGGAGCTGCCCCCTTCGGTGCCCCCCACCCGGCAGCGCACCATGGGAAAGCCCCAGACCCGCTCCACCCGGCGGAGCATCTTCCAGCCCTTGGAGTAGGAGATCCGCAGGGCCCGGCAGGCCAGCTTGATGGAGCCGGTGAGCTCCAGCATCTCCAGGAACTGGGCCGTCTCCGGGGAAAACACGGCGTCCACGGCGCAGAGGCAGAGCCGGGTGTCCAGCCGGAGCCGTTCGGCGCCCCCGCCCTGGGTGAGGTTGTGGCGCAGAAGGCGGCTGTAAGCCTCCTGGGTGGGTTCCCCCAGGGTGACGGTGTCATCGGCCACCGGCAGGTCGGCGACCTCCAGGCCCAGGGCCCGCATCGCCCCGCTGAGGCCCCCCTCCCCCCGGTAGTCCAGCAGGGGCTGGAAGCTGGAGCGGTCCAAGGCCAGGGGGTGCCCCGCCCTGCCCCGGTAGATGGGCCGGACCACCTGGGCCGGCGTCTCCAGCATCCGGCGGATGGTCTCCGGCTGCACCACGGGGACGTCCCCCCGGGCCAGCAGGACCCGTCCGCACCGGTCCCGAAGGTAGCGAAGCCCCAGCAGAAGGGAGTCGTACATTTGGGTGGAAGCGTAGCGGCTGTTGTGGAGGAACACCAGCCCCAAGTTTTCCAGGTCCTCCAGGTGCCGGCGGAGGACTTCGCTTCGGTAGCCGGTGACAATCACCACCGGAAGGGCGCCCGCCTCCAGCATGGTGGTCACGGTGCGCCGGATCATCGTTTCATTGCCCACGGGCAGCATGGGTCCCCACTGCTCCACGCAGGGGGAGACGCCCGCCGCCAGGATGAGTGCTGCCAGTCTTTCCATCCGTTCCCCCCCTCCTTTTCCGGAGGGCTCCTCCATTCACACAAAATCGGCCCGCCCCATAGGATACCGTGAAAGGGGAGTGATCCAAATGGATATGGCCATCTATCTCCCGCAGCCCTGGGGTTGGGTCTGCTGCGCCGCCGTGGCGGCGTTTTTCACGGCATGGGGCGGCTATCTTCTGGTTCGCCGCCGCCGTCAGGAGCGAAAGCGCCGCCCGTAGTCGGCCAGGGCCCCCTTCAGGGCCAGCTCCACCATCATGGCGCAGTGGATATGCTCCGGGTCCGGCTCCCCGTCGCCGGAAAGGGCGGCGAAGAGCTGGCGGTGGTCCAGGGCCAGGCAGGCCATCACCGGCTTGCCCAGGCATTGGGCGCAGGCGTAGGCGGCGCAGGCCCATACCGGGGGGCAGGCCGACTGGGTGAGGGTAAAGCCGATCTCCAGGACCCGGCCGAACTCGTCCACCCGCATCCCCAGCTCCAGCAGGTCCTTGCAGTTGGGCTCTTGGGCCAGGCCCCGGGCGTTGGCCTCCGGGGGCAGGGGGTAGTCCTTGGCTTTGGCGGCCCACTCCAGGGCCAGCGATTGGTCGGTCATTGTCGTTCCTTTCCAAAGGGGCGGGCGCGCGCCGGTACAGACCGGCGCGCGCTCGCCTTTGTTTTGCTCCTCGGGCCTCGGGTTTATTCGCCCAGCAGGGTGCGGCGGACAAGGGCCTTGGCCACGTCGATCTTATACTGGTTGCGGTCCAGGGGGATGGCTCCCTCCAGGCAGAGGTCGGCGGCCCTGGCGGCGGTCTCGGCGTCCAGCTTCTTGCCAACAAGGTAGGCCCCGGCGGCTTCGCACTTCCGGGCGGTGGGAGCGACGGCCCCCAGCACCAGGCTGGCGTCGGTGATCACGCCGGCCTCGTCCTTATGGACGACGCTGGCTACCGCCACCACGGCAAAGTCGATGGCGTTGCGGATGCGGAACTTGTTGTACCGGGCCTCGGTCCCGGGCTTCACCTTGGGGACCACGATCTCGGTCACCACCTCGCCGGGGTGGAGGACGGTCTGGATCTTGGCGTAGGTGCCGAAGAACTCCTTGGCCGGGACCACCCGCTGGTTGGTGACGACCTTGGCGTCGTAGGCGTAGAGCATATTGGCCATGTCGCTGGGGTTGACAGCCAGACAGCCGCAGTTGAAGCACCGGGCGGCCTCCTTGCAGGCCAGTTCCTGAGTGATGCCCCCCAGGTCCTCGCTGTCGATGGTCCGCTGGGCCTCGGGCAGTTCGGGCTGCTTCACCGCGTCCTTCATCCCGGTGCACCCGGCGCAGAAGCTGAGGGCGGTGCGGGGGGGACGGCTGATGGTGGCCTGCTGCACCGGCAGAAGGCCGCCCTTGTTGTACTCGTTGATGGAGATGGCGGTGGTCTTGCCGTAGGCGATGGCCTTGATGACGGTGGCGGGGCCGTAGACGGCGTCGCCGGTGGCGAACACGCCGGCCACCGAGGTCATCTGGTCGTCGTTGGCGGCAAGGCGGCCCCGGACCGTCTCAAACTGATAGGCCCCTTCCAGGAAGCCGAGGTCGCTCTGCTGGCCCACGGCCATGAAGATGACGTCGGCGTCCAGGGTGATGGCCTCCCCGTCGTCGTAGAGGGGGGAGAAGGCGCCCTTCTCGTCCCGGGTGCGGGTGCAGCGGCGGAAGGTGATGCCGGTGACCTTGCCGTCCTTGTGGAGGACCTCCTTGGGGCCCCAGGCGTTGAGGATCTCCACGTCCTCCTGGAGGGCCCGGTCGATCTCCTCCTGGTTGGCGGGCATCTCCTCCCGGGTCTCCAGGCAGAGCATGGTGACCTTGGCGGAGCCCAGGCGCTTGGCGGTGACGGCCACGTCCATGGCCACGTTGCCGCCGCCCACCACCACCACGTTGGCGCCGGGGCGGTCGTGGATGTAGTGGTTGACCTCGGTGAGGAAGTCCAGACCGAAGCGGGTCAGTTCCTCCCCGGCCAGGCCGATGAGGGGGCGCTTCCAGGTGCCGGTGTCCAGCATGGTGCTGTCGTTCTGGGCGATGATGTCGTCCAGCTTCACGTCGGCGCCCACGTTGGTCTTGCAGCGGATGACGACCCCCATCTTCTCCAGGGCGGAAACAAAGCGGCGGACGATCTCCTTGGGCAGGCGGTAGGCGGGGATGGCGTAGGTCAGGCAGCCGCCGGCCTCCTCCTGGCGCTCGTAGATGGTGACGGCGTAGCCGGCCTGGCGCAGGTAGAAGGCGGTGGTGAGACCGGCAGGGCCGGAACCGATGATGGCGATCTTTTTGCCGTTCTCCTTGCCGGGGGCCACCATAAAGCGGTCGGCGTTGTCCAGGATGTAGTCGCCGATGGTCCGCTCCACGGCGCCCACGTTGAGGCTCTCGTCATACTGGCCCCGGTTGCAGTCCTCCATGCAGAAGTGGGCGCAGACCCGGCTGGTGATGGCGGGCATGGGGTTGACCTCCATGAGGATGCGGGCGGCGGCGTCCATGTCCCCCTCCCGGAGCTTCTCCATGTAGGCGGAGATGTCGGTGTGGGCGGGGCACTTGCCGGTGCAGGGGGTCACCGAGACTTTGGCGGCGCCGAAGATGGAGTGGTACCGGTTCTCCCCCATCATGGCGGAGCAGAGGACCCCTTCCTTCCGGGCGCAGTCGATACGGCCGCCGATGGAATCGGGGTAGCGGTAGTACCAGCACCGGACGTCCTGGCAGATGTTGCCCCCCACCGTGGCGGTGGAGCGCAGGTTGGGGGTGGCCACCGAGTAGGCGGCGTCGCTAAGGGCGGCCCAGCCCTCTTTCACCGTCTCGCTCCGGGCGATGTCGGCCAGGGTGGCCATGGCCCCCAGGTGGAGCCCGTCCTCCTTGACCTCGATGCGGTCCAGCCCGGGGATACCCTTGAGGGAGACCACCGTCTCGGGGTAGACGGGGAGCAGCTTTTCTTTGAGAACGCCGGTGAGGTCGGTCCCCCCGGCGCAGAGGACGGCGCTGCCCGTTTTCAGCAGACGGGAGGCCTCCTCGACGCTTGCCGCGGATTCATACGCAAAATGCTTCATCTTATTTCTCCTCCTCCTTAGCTTTCAGCGCCGCCAACACACGGGCAGGTGTGAAGGGGAAATCGTCCAGCCAGACGCCGGTGGCGTTGTACACCGCCATCCGGATGGCCGGGCCGCCGGGGGCCAGCAGGGGCTCGCCCACGCCGTTGGCGCCAAAGGGATAGGGGGTGTCCTTGCCCCGGTTGGTCTCCAGGACCAGGTGGTCGTGCTTGACCACCTCGTTGAAGGACCGGGTCTTGTAATCGATGTTGGAGGGGTTGAGGACCCGGTAGTCATGCTCGTCCCAAATGGTCTCCTCCATCAGGGCCAGGTCGACCCCGGCGTAGAAGGACTGGACCTGGTTCCGCAGGGGCAGGGGGTTGACGATGACGCCGGCGTCGGAGCCGCCGAAGTGATCCACCAGCCGGATGGTGCCCAGCTCGGTGTCCACCTCCACCTCGATGACCTGGAGGTGGGTGATGGTGCTGTTTTCCACGCCATTGTGGTGCCCCACCCCGGTGAGGGAATCCACCTTGCCGATGAGGGCCGGGAAGAGGGGGAACACCTTTTCGGGGTCGGAGAGCTGGTAGACCTTGCCGTTCTTCAGCCCCAGGTCGCTGGCGGGGATGCCGTGGCGCTTTTCGCAGATCTCAAAGAGCTGGCGCTTGACGTCCTGGGCGGCCTTCAGGGCGCAGATGCCGCCGCAGTAGGTGGAACGGGAGCCGGTGGAGCCGAAGTCGGCGGGGTTGGAGGCGGTGTCCACGGCGGACATCTTCACCGACTCGATGGGCATATCCAGCTCCTCGGCCACGACCTTCTGCATGATGTCCCGGATGCCGGAGCCGAACTCCGCCATACAGGTGGAGACAAAGACGGCGCCCAGGCCGGTGATGGTGACGGTGGCGCTGGAGGTCTTGCCGCCGGTGTCGGCGTGGCCCGCGGCGCTGACCCCCAGGCCCCGGCGCTTCTTGCCGTCGGGGGAGACCCAGGTGGGCTTGCCCCAGCCGACCCAGCGGTCGGACCAATGGCAGGCTTTGGCGGTCTCACGGACCAGGTTCTGCCAGTCGGAGGACTGGTTCCTCTGCCAGGGGTGGGCGGGGGCGCAGGCGTTGTGGAACTCCTCGTTCAGCCCCAGCACGTTCTTTTCCAGGTAGACCATGGGGTCCAGGTCCAGCTTCTGGCAGGCTTCAAAGATGGCCTTGGTCAGGAGGTTGCTGGATTCCAGGTAGCCGTAGCCCCGGAAGGAGCCGGAGGGCACGTGGTTGGTGACCACCACCTTGGCGTCGAACCGCTTGTTGTTGGTCTTGCAGAGGATGGGCAGGGAGTTGGTGCCCACGGCCAGCATGAACTCCTGGGTGGAGGCGGTGGCCCCGGCGTCGGCGATCTGGGTCATCTCGATGGCGGTGACGGTGCCGTCCTTCTTCATCCCCAGCTTGACGTGGCCCTTGGTGATCATCCGGGTCTGGTGGGCGGCGAAATGCTCCTCTTTGCTGTAGGCGTAAAGGACGGGGCAGTTGGCGAACCGGGCCATGAGGGCGGTAAAGACCAGGCAGTGGACGTTGCCGCTGTACAGCTTGGACCCGAAGGAGCCGCCCACGGCGCCCACCAGGAGGCGGACGTTCTCATAGGGCAGGTTCAGGGAGGAGGCCACGTTCTGGTGGCAGTAGGCGGGGGCGGCGGCGGAGGCGATGAAGGTGGCCACGCCGTTGTCCCACCAGGCGATGGTGGTGGGGGGCTCCAGGGGCAGGGGGTTCTGGCCGCTGGTCAGCTCGGAGTCCACCTCCACCACCAGGTCGGCCTCGGCGAAGCCTGCGTCGGGGTCCCCCACCTCGAAGCTCAGGTTGTTCTTATAGGGGACGACGTTGCCGGGGAACTCCTTGTAAAGCTGGGGAGCGCCGGGCTTCATCGCCTCGTCGATGGTGTAGACGGGCTCCAGGACCTCGTACTCCACCTTGATCTTCTCCATGGCCTCCATGGCCAGGTCCTCGGTATCGGCCACCACCAGGGCGACGGCGTCCCCCAGGTAGCGGACGTACTCGTCCAGGATGTTGGGGTGGCGGGGCGGGGTGAAGCCGTTGTTGATGCTGATGCCCTCCCCGGCGATGTCCTGCCAGGTGACGACGCAGGCCACCCCGTCCATGGCCAGGGCTTCGGACTTATCCACGCTGACCACCCGGGCGAAGGAGTGGGGGGAGCGGAGGATCTTGCCGTACTTCATTCCCGGGACCTTGTTGTCGGCGACATACATCGCCTTGCCGGTGACGATGTCGCTGCCCAGGATACGGGGGGTCTCACGGCCGATGTGCCGGAACTGCTCTTTCATTTGCTTTCCTCCTTCCGCTGCTCAACATAGGCCATAATGGATTCCACCGCCGTGTAATGGGTGCCGCAGCGGCAGTAGTTGCCGGAAAGGGCCTCCCGCACCTCGGTCTCGGTGGGGCAGGGGTTCTTGTCCAGCAGGGCCTGGGCGGTCATGATGATGCCGGGGATGCAGAAGCCGCACTGGTAGCCGCAGTTGTCCACAAAGGCTTGCTGCAAGCCGCTGAGTTTGCCGGTGGCGGCGTCGGCCAGGCCCTCGATGGTGGTGATCTCCCCGCCGTCGCAGTCCATGGTGAGCATCATGCAGGAGGTGACGGGCTTGCCGTTGAGGATGACGGTGCAGGCCCCGCAGGCCCCCTGGTCACACCCCAGCTTGACCCCGGTGAAGCCCAGGCGGTCCCGCAGGGTGTGGACCAGGGTCTCGCTTTCCGGCATCTCGTCCCGGCCCTCGCCCACGTTGAAGTCGTAGGCTCGGCCATTGACGGTGAGCGTGATGGTCTTTACCTGTTTTAATTTCATATCTCTTCCCCTTTCTGATCTGTTTCAGAGTCCGCCCCGTGTCCCCCGGCCCGCCGGAAAAGACCGGTCCCGGCGCCGGGGAGCGTGAAGCGGGCTCTCAGGTTACACCTGCAAAATTGGGAACAACGGTCACTTGCGGGCGGCCCGGAAGGCGCAGCCGATGAGAACGCCCAGGAAGCAGACGCCGGCGAAGAAGCTCCAGACCACGGTGTAGCTGCTGCCGCTGTCGATGATGCCGCCCACGATGACCGGCTGGACCAGGCTGGCGGACTGGAAGATAAGGTTCTGGATGGAGATGGCGGTGGCGCTGTACTGGTCACCGGCCCGCATGGAGGCTAGGGTGGTGTAGTGGGTGGAGGGGAAGTAGGCGAAGGCGCCGAAGAGGATACCCACAAGGATAAGGGCCATATAGCCGCCCATCAGGCCGAAAACCAGGGAGGAAACGCCCATGAGGCCCAGGGTGATCAGGAGAAACTTCTTGTGGTCCATCCCCAGGGAGTTGGCCACCTTGCCGGAGAAGCAGGAGGCGATGATCCCGGCGATGGAGAAGGCGGAGACGATCATGCCGCCCTGGGTGCCGGAAAGGCCCATGGACTGGGCGAACTTGTTGCCCCAGGTGGAAAAGCCGTTGTTGACGAACATGAACATAAAGCCGCTGAGGGCCAGGATGATCTGCTGGGGGTCCTGGAAGAAAGCCTTGACCCCTTCCAGCAGGCCGGCCTTCCCGGCGGGGGCGGGGGCCTTGGGGGCGGGCTTTACAAAGAAGAAGAGGCAGAGGACCACCAGGACGGCGAAGAGGCTGACATAGGCGAAGGTGCCCCGCCAGCCCACCACCGTCATCAGGCGGGGGGCGATCTGGTTGGCCAGAAGGATGCCGATGGGCGGGGAGGCCAGAAGGATGCCCATGCCGGTGGCCCGCTCCTGGGGAGCGAAGTTCGCCACCACGATCTTGGAGCAGCTGGACATGATGACACCGGAGCAGAGCCCGTTCACCACCCGGACCACCAGGCCCACCGAATAGTTGGGGATGACGCTCATCAGGGCGGTGCAGACGCCCCCCAGGATGGTGGAGACGATGAGGATGTACTTGGGCTGGAGTTTATCCGCCATGATGCCCCCGGGGATCTGGGTGATGCAGTACCCGGCAAAGAAAGCGGACATATACAGGCCGGCCTGGGTGGCGCTGATGGAGAACTCCCCCATCACCGTGTTCATCAGCGGCGCCCAGGTGAAGCGGCTGAGGAAGGTGAAGGTGAAGGCCAGGGTGGCCGCCAGCAGCGCGAGCCACCGGCTGTTGTTCTTGGTTTCTGCGGACATTGGGATGATCCCTCCTTCTGATTTGAGCGGGGTGTCCTCCATTCAGGGAACCCTCAAAGAAGTCGGCACCTGGAATGAGCC
>CANOCD010000022.1 GCA_947564495.1 uncultured Angelakisella sp.
GAACGTCATCGAGATCACCGCCATCGCCGGGGACAACCGCCTGGGGGGCAACGACATCGACGAGGCCATCGCCCGGTACTTCTGCGCCTACAACCAGATCCCCCAGAACGTCCTCAGCGCCGAGCAGCAGGCCATGCTCCTCCGCCAGGCGGAACGGTGCAAGTGCGCCCTCTCCTGGTCGGCCATGTCCGCCATGTTCCTCCCCGGGCCGGGCGGGGAGTCCTACACCCTCACCCTCACCCGGGACCTCCTTGTCAAGCTCTGCGAGGACCTCTTCGCCCGGATGAAGAAGGTGCTGGCCCGGGCCATCCGGGACAGCGGCCGGGGAATTGCCGAGATCGACCACGTCATCCTGGTGGGGGGCTCCTCCAAGCTGGCGGTGCTGCCCGATTTCCTCAAGTCCCTCTTCGGCAAGCCCCCCCTGATCCTGGACGACCCGGACACCATCGTGGCCCGGGGCGTCGGGGTCTGCGCCGGCATCAAGGAGCGGAAAGGGGAGATCCGGGACATCGTCATGACCGACGTCTGCCCCTTCACCCTGGGGACCTCGGTGGTGGACAACGACAAGGACCAGAACCCCCACATGGCGGTGATGATCGAGCGGAACAGCGTCCTGCCCATCAGCCGCAGCGACCGCTTTTACACCACCCGGGACAACCAGGAGAAGATCCAGGTGGACATCCTCCAGGGGGAGGAATACTACGCCCGGGACAACCTGAAGCTGGGGGAGGTGGTCATCACCGTCCCCCCCGAGCCCGCCGGCAAGCAGTGGGTCAAGACCACCTTTACTTACGACATCAACGGGGTGTTGCAGGTGGATGTGGAGAACACCTCCACCGCCCGGAAAAAGACCGCCTACGTGGTGAACCCCAGCCTCCACCTCTCCGACGAGGAGCTGGAGCGCAAGCTCCAGGAGCTTTCCGCCATCCGGGGGGAGCTGGAGCAGAGCGAGGAGGAGCAGCTCCTTCTGGCCACCGCCGAGCGGATCTTCGCCGAATCCACCGGGAACCTCCGGGAGATGGTGGGCAAGGTGCTGACCACCTACCGGTCGGTGCTGGACGACAAGAGCCCCTCCCGGCGGCACCGGGCCCGGAAGTGGATGAAGGAGCAGCTGGACGCCCTGGAAAAGTACCGGGACAGCGGCGTCTTTGACCCGGAATTTCCCGAGTCCTGGGAGGGTGAGTGATCCATGAGCATCTGGTCCATGCTGGGCATCGAGCCCACCCGGGAGATCCCCGCCATCCGCAAAGCCTACGCCCGGGCGGCCCGGAAATATCACCCGGAGGAGCAGCCGGAGGAGTTCCAGCGGCTCCACGCCGCCTACGAAAAGGCCCTGGAGTACGCCCGGAGCGCCCCGCCCCCGCCCACCGCCGGGGAGAAGCCCAAGGCCCCCAGGGTGTACAACGACCTGGGGAACAAGGCGAACTCCAAAAAGAACAGCGCCGCCTACTCTAAGGGGGGGACCGCCTCCCAGGGGCCACGGGTGGAGGGCGGCCCCCGGCGGCGCCCCCGGTCCCAGGTGGAGATCGTCCCCCTGGGGGGCCGCAGGCCCGCCGGGCCGGAGCCCGCCTGGCTCCGGGAGGAGACCGCCGAGGGCCAGGCCGAGCTGTTCCGCCGGGCCCCCGCCATGGGGGCCTTCCGGGAGATCTGGCAGGACGGCAAAAAGGCCCGGGACAAAAACGCCTGGCGGGAGTATTTTTCTTCCCCCGTCTTTCTCGCCGTCCAGCGGGAGGCGGGCTTCACCGCCGCCATGCTGGACCTGGTGGAGAGCGACGTGAAAAACGGCCGGACCCTCCAGCAGCGGTTCGTCCAGCAGCTGGCCATCGCCTACGGCATCCGCAAGCGGGGCAGGGACTACGTCTACCTTCCCGGGGCCGCCTTCCCGGGCATCGATTCCATCCGGGACATCCTGGAGCTGGGAGACGGGGTCTCCAGCCTGGGCCACGAGGAGGACAAGATCTGGGCCGCCTGCTGGCGGGATTACTTCGACCTTGTCGCCCTGGCCAAAAACGGGGCCTTCGAGGACCCCAAGCGGGCCGGGCGGTGGCAGGGCGTCTTTGACCGGTACCGCAAGGAGAAGGTCACCGCCGAGCCCCAGACCACCCGCCGGGACGAGGCGGACGTGGAGTTCCGCCACCCCCTGGGCCTGCGGCTGCTGGCCTATTTCGTGGGGAACAACCCCCTCCCCCCCGAAGCCATCCAGTATTTGTACGACACCCTGAAGCTGGAGTCGATGCAGCACAGCAGCGGCAAAAAGGTCTACCAGCCCCTCCTGGACGCCGTCCTCCCTGTCCTCCCAGACCAGACAGCGGTGAAGGAGGAAAAGGAGGCCATGCGCCAGCTCTACGCCGCCATCGGCGATTTCATGCGCCTGTACGACCACCGGAACTTTTTCAGCTGCGCCCGGGTGCTCCGGTCCTACGACCGGCGGCCCACCCAGGGCCAGCTGCGGGAGGCAAGGGAACTCATCGCCTCCCCCCGGTTCCAGCGGCTCTATCTCACCCGGAAGTTCCAGGAGAGCGCCGCCGCCAAGCGGATCATGGAATCGGGGACCTGCCTGCCCTCCCTGATGGCGGAGGAGTACGCCAAGCACCGGGGGGAGCCGGTGGCCGACGCCATGCTGGAGTGGTGCCTTTCCACCGTCCGCAGCCAGGAGCACGACCCGGAGTTCTTCTTCGACCGCCCCTTCGTCTACCAGGACGCCAGCCCGGACAAGGTGACCCTGGAAAACCGGGAGTTCTGGCACTACTACCTTTCCACCGCCTTCCCGGCGGCCCTTTCCACCAGCCGGGAGGTCCCCGTGGCCCAGATCCTCCGGGAGCACTGCCACCCTTCCATGGGCTGGCGGCGGGTGTTCACCGGCTTTGACGAGGACATCCAGCGGATACCCCGGCCCAAGCGGCTCTCCTTTTCAGTCGGGGAGCGGACGGTGACGGTGGAGTTCCACTACTTCTTCCAGCGGTTCCTCCTGGAGGAGGACCGGGAAGTGGAGGAGCTGTTCCCCTGGGAGGAGCTGGCGGGGCTGGAGGACGACAGGGACTTCTGGCTGGCCCTGCCCCTGGCCATCCCCGGGGAGGCCCCCCGGGCGGCCATCCGGGGGGAGATCGCCCGGCGGCTGCGGAGCCTGCCCATGGACGAGGTCATCTTCTCCGACCTGGCCGACTGCCTGGTGAACCACATCCTCGCCGGCAAAAAGAAGTCCTCCGCCCTGCTCTCGGGCAGGATGGAGGACGGGGAGAGCCTCTACGGCTACGAGGTCCGGCAGAACCGCACCCTGGAGGTGTTTGAACTCCGGGGCATCCTCCGGCGGCGGGTGAAGCTCTGGGACCGCCCCTTCCCCAATGAACAGCTGGCCCGGGAGGAGGCGGAGCGGTACATCAACGGGGAGCTGTCCCGGGGGGTGACCCCGGTGGAGAAGCGCCCGGTCCGGGGGCTGACCCCGGCCCAGAAGGCCGCCGCCCTGGTGTGGTGCCTGGGGGAGGGGAGCTATCCCCCGGAGGCCCGGGAGGCGGACCGGAAGATCGCCCTCCCCGCCACCGAGGATTTCCTGGTCTACGGCCGGCAGTACCACGGGGGGTTCACGGCGGATTTCTACGCCGCCCACCGCCACCACCCCTACCAGGGCACGATCCGGTTCGGAAGCAGGGAGGAGGAGGCTTTCTGCCTGGACCTGACCTTCGAGGTCTGGCCCTACGGCTCCCCCAAGGCCAAGCAGTGCGGCATCCTGAAACTTTCCACCCGCCTGGGGCTGGTGGGGACGGGGTGCTACGCCATCGGCCGGATCGGCATGGGCCGGGAGCTGTACACCCTGGTCTCCAGCGACGCCCGCCGGGAGCTCTACGCCATGCGGGATGGCTCGGAGAAGATGTTCACCGGCAGGACCCTGGAGGAGCTGGTGAGCATGATGCTCTTTCCCTCCGAGTGGGGGGCCGTGGAGTGGGTGGAGCGGTATGGGGAGGCAAAGCCTCCCGTGGAGCAGTAAAAAAGACCCTGCCGGTCAGGGCCCATTGGGAGGTGGCGCAGATGGAGAAGATCCTTTCCAAAATCGACGAGCTGCTTGAAAAGCCCTGCTATCTCATCGACATTTTCCCACGCACCGTCCCCGGGAGCCGGGACGGGCGGTACTTCAAGGTGGAAGAATACCTCCAAAAGAACAGGGGGGTATGGAACGAAAAGTTCTGTACCCTGCTGCTCAAATTGTACTGCTACTATGACCTCTGGGTCTCGGCCGGGGAGGAGCTTGCGGAGAACCCGGAACCGGAGGTCCTCGCCGG
The DNA here is from genome assembly GCA_947564495.1 of uncultured Angelakisella sp. GTDB lineage: Bacteria > Bacillota > Clostridia > Oscillospirales > Ruminococcaceae > Angelakisella. Next base: position 4,275 of record CANOCD010000022.1, read on the forward strand.
GTGGATCAGGCATTGCTTTGACGGCGGCTGGAAGGAACGGGACTATATCAACATCATCCTGCCCAAGTGCAGCGCCATGGTGATCCTGAACGGCGACGACCTGTATCTGCGCCTGTACGGTCCCGACGAGCAGCTTCTGGACCTTGTGTCCCAGCTGGCCGGGGCGGAAGGACTTTTCGTCTACAAGGCCCCGGGAACACAGGGATGATTTAGAATCAAAGAAAAAGCCCCTGAGCCATCATCGGCCCAGGGGCTTTCCTCATGGTTTCGGGCTCCCCGCCCGGGTGCGGCCCCTCATCCCGCCTGGAGAAAGGCCAGGGCAAAGGTCATGCCCAAGATCACGGCGGAAAATAGCGGCGTCCACTTCCAATGCTCCTGCATCTCCATCTCTCCTTCCATCCGGCCCGTTGCTGATTACCTTCTACTTACTATAACGTTCTGGAAGGGAAAAAGTTTCAGCTTTTGGAGGAAAAATCCCATAAAATTTTCTTATGGATGGAGGGGTTTTATAAGCGGGAACTTAGACCAAAGAAAAACACCCGCCAAACTGGCAGGTGCTTGTCTGTTACCGGAAGGGCCCGGTGTCCGATTTAGCCGGCGGCGTTGAGCTTGCGGGCCAGACGGGACTTGCGGCGGGCAGCGGTATTCTTGTGGAGGAGGCCCTTGGCGGCAGCCTGGTCGATCTTCTTGATGGCCAGGGTGACCGCGGCGGCGCGATCGTCGCTGGAGCTGGCCAGAGCGGCCTCCGCCTTCTTGATGGTGGTCTTGAGGTTGGAGTTGAGGGACTTGTTCCTCAGGGTCTTGGTGGCGATGACCTTGACCCGCTTCTTCGCGGACTTGATGTTCGGCATACATGACACCTCCTTACACTGGGGATTTGTCTGGTTTGGGATCACGAGAGCGGCCCACGTCCAAGGGCGGCCCCGGTTCTTGACAGTACAAATCATCTTATCATGTTTCCGGCCTAAATGCAAGGGTTTTCCGCAATTTTTTCGGAAAAACTTTTGGGATGCCGGCCTTCGCCCCCATCCGCCAAAAAACCCGAAAAAAGTTGCCCGGCCCTGTTCCCATCTCCGCCGGAATCCTGTATAATAGGGGAAGTCAAAACACACAGGGAGGAACAGGACGTTGAGCATGGAGATCAAAATGCGCCGGGCCAGGCTGGAGGACGCCGAAGCCATCCGGCGCATCGACTCCCGCACCGGGGGGGTCTACGGGCTGGAGATCAGCCCCCGCCCGGAGGAGTATTACCAGGACTGGCTGCGGTATCACCGGGCCAACAAACGGTGCCCCGCCTTTGTGGGGACCTCGGAGGGGCAGGTCATCTGGTGGGTGGCCCTGGGGGAGGCCCCCGGGGGCTATCCCTTTGACGGGGTGGCCATGGTGGAGACAGGCATCCCCGAGGACCTGGCGGGGACCGAGCTCACCGACCTCCTGCTGCGCTTTCTGGAGCAGCAGGCGGTGAAGCTGGGGTACTACAAGCTCCTGACCTACCTGGAGACGGAGCAGCGGTATCTCCTCCACACCTACCGCCGGGTGGGATTCCGGGACGTGGGGGTGCTGCGGAGCCACGGCTACCGCAAGGGGAAACTGGTGGACCTGGTGATCCTGGAGCGGATTCTCCCACCGGATATGAAGGCCCTGGAGGAATACTACCGGGAGACCTACCCCTTCTACGACGACTACTTTGAGGGGGCCCGCCGCCAGAGCGAGGCGGATCGGGGCTACGCTCTGGAATACGAGGAGATCGAGACGCCGGAGGACCAGCTGCCCGAGGGGATCGTGCGGTTCCTGCGGACCAAGAAGGCCCCTGACGGCCAGCCGGTGCGCCGGAGGGTGGAGGCTGGCGAGGCGGCCCAGGAGGGGGAAGGGCAGGGGGAGACTCCGGCCAAGGCGGCCCAGCCTCAGCTGCCGGAGGGGATCGTGCGGTTTTTGCGGAGCAAGAAGAACCCGGACGGGAGTTACATCGATCCGGAGCTGCCGCCGGTGGTGCCGGTGAAGCTGCCGCCCAGGCCGGGGGCGCTGGAGGTGGAGCCGGAGGCGGCTCCGGAGGAGGAAGGTCCGGCGCCGGGACTGGGGGTGGTGACCGACCCCGGGGACGAGGAGCGGGACGGCCAGTTGCAGTTTAATAATGTGTAGGGGAGAGGGGCACGGAAAAGCACCGGGTAAAGTCCGAGACAGGCAAAGTTTAGGGCCGCCCTTTTCAAAGGGCGGTAGGTCCAGGGCGACGCCCTGGTCGCTCCCCGCAGGGAGCGAAACACCCCTAGGCGGTGGCGGTCTGTAGGACGTATGGACCGGGCCGCAGCACCTGACCGCAGAACCTAAAAACCCAGGCCGCAGGAAAAAACAACGAAGCTAAGAAAGGGCGCAAAGTTACCCTTTCTTAGCTTCTTTTTCTCGAAGTGACAACCTGCGGCCGGTAACGAGACTGGCCGTCACCCAGCCGCAGGAGCGCCCCTCGCCAGCGCCCTGTAGGCGCTGCCCTTCCGGACAGGCCGAAGGCCGAATCCGGAACGAACAGCCCCAGGATACCCGGCCCGCTCCCCCCGGCCCGTACAGAAGCAGAGAGCCTCCCTCCACCATCCCCCCCGGCCCGGAGAAAAGGATTGTTTTCCCCGGGCCCGTTTGCTATAATTGAAGAAAACCACGGGCAAGGGGGATGCAAAATGGAGCTTATCATCGTGACCGGCCTTTCGGGGGCGGGAAAATCCAAGGTCATCAATACCCTGGAGGATCTGGGGTACTTCTGCGTGGACAACGTCCCGCCCCAGATGCTGGAGAAATTCGCCCAGCTGGGGCGGACCACCCAGGGGAGCGCCCAGCGGATGGCGCTGGTGGTGGACGCCCGGGGCGGGGAGATGTTCGGGGACTTCACCGGGGCCCTGGGTCGGCTGCGGGAGGAGGGGTATCCCTTCCGGCTGCTCTTTCTGGACGCCGACGACGAGACGCTGCTGCGGCGGTATAAAGAGGGCCGGCGGCGGCACCCCCTGCTGGAGCGCAGCGCCCTGACCATCGAGGACGCTATCCGCCAGGAGCGGGAGCTGCTGGCCCAGGCCAGGCAGGAGGCGGACCTGGTGTTCGACACCAGCCTGACCACCCCGGCCCAGCTGCGGGAGCGGGTGGTGGAGACCTTCCTGACCACCCCGGCCCAGGGGATGACGGTGCAGTGCATCTCCTTTGGGTTCAAGAACGGGCTGCCCATGGAGGCGGACCTGGTGTTTGACGTGCGGTGCCTGCCGAACCCGTTTTACGTGCCGGAGCTGCGGGAGCACACGGGGCTGGAGGCGCCGGTGCGGGACTACGTGATGGCGGCGCCGGAGAGCCGGGAGCTTTTGGAGCGGCTTTTCGGGCTGGTGGATTTTCTGCTGCCCCTTTACCTGCGGGAGGGGAAGAGCCGGCTGACCATAGCGGTGGGGTGCACGGGGGGACGGCACCGGTCGGTGGCCTTTGCCCAGGCCATCGGGGAGCACCTGCGGGACAGCGGGGCGCCGGTGGTCATTACCCACCGGGACAAGGGGAGGAGCAACCACGGGACGGGTTGAGCGCCCGGTAAAAATCGTGCCAGGCAAAGTTTAGGGTCAAAGGGCGGCGGGGTTGGAAACGGTTTTGGCGCCGCCAACGGGACAAATGGCCTGCGGGCCGTGGATCGGATTCCTCCAGGGTCGGTCAGTGTGGAGAATCACCTTTCGGAGCTTTTGCGGGTGTGAAAGCCGCTTTTTCGAGTCTCCAGCGGGCACGTTACAGCCTTCCGCCTTTTGCAGCATAGGACTCCAGGCACAAGTTAAGCCCCGCACAGCGTATCGTAGGGTGTGCCAGCGGGCGCTAGCCCGCCCGCCCAAAAAGTTTGCAACAATTTACAAACTCCCGGTTGTTCCTTCCCAAGGAATCTGCTATAATAAACCCCAGAAGAAACAAAAGGAGGCGGTGGAGATCAACCAGAAGCTGAAGGAAAAAATATTGGAATCCCTCTCCTCGGTGCTGCCCATCACCGCCATCGTCCTGGTCCTCAGCGCCGTCCTCATCCCGGTGCCCATCGGGACCCTGCTGCTCTTTCTGGCGGGGGCGGTGCTGCTCATCGTGGGGATGGGCCTCTTTTCCCTGGGGGCCGATATGGCCATGATGCCCATGGGCGAGGCCATGGGCTCCCGGGTCACCCGGACCCGGAACGTTGCCTTGGTGGTGCTGGTCTTTTTCGCCATGGGCGTCATCGTCACGGCGGCGGAACCCGACCTCACCGTCCTGGCCCGGCAGGTCCCCGCCATCCCCGACATGGTCCTCATCTTCACCGTGGCCGCCGGGGTGGGCTTTTTCCTGGTGCTGGCCATGCTCCGCACCCTGTTCCAGATCAAGCTGCGCCACCTGCTCCTGGGCTTCTACCTGCTGGTCTTTGTGGTGGCCGTCTTTGCCCCCAAAAGTTTTCTGGCCGTGGCCTTTGATTCGGGAGGGGTCACCACCGGCCCCATCACCGTCCCCTTTATCATGGCCCTGGGCATCGGCATGGCCTCGGCCCGTGGGGACAGCGGCTCCCAGGAGGACAGCTTCGGCATGGTGGCCCTCTCCAGCATCGGGCCCATTTTGGCGGTGCTGATCCTGGGCATCTGCTACAACCCCTCCTCGGCGGAGTACACCGCCGTCTCCTCCCCGGAGGTCCACACCAGCCTGGAGCTGGCCGGGGCCTTCGCCCAGGGGGTGCCCCACTACGCCAAAGAGGTCTTTGCCGCCATCCTGCCCATGGGCGTGGTCCTGGTCCTCCTGCAGCTCTTCACCCGGGCCTTCGGGCGGAGAAAGCTCCAGCGGGTCACCGTGGGGCTGGGGTACACCTTTGCGGGGCTCATCCTGTTCCTCACCGGGGTCAACGTGGGCTTTATGCCCGCCGGGTATTTTCTGGGGTCCGCCCTGGCGGATTCCCCCGCCCCCTGGGCCCTGATCCTCATCGGGGCGGTGATGGGCTGGTACATCGTGGCGGCGGAGCCCGCCGTCCACGTCCTCAACCGCCAGGTGGAGGAGGTGACCTCCGGGGCCATCAGCCAGGGGGCCATGCAGCGGAGCCTCTCCCTGGGGGTGGCGGCGGCCATCGGCCTTTCCATGGCCCGGATCTTGTGGGGCATCCCCCTGATGTGGTTCGTCCTGCCGGGCTACGCCATCGCCCTGGGGCTTTCGGTGGTGACGCCCCCCATCTTCACCGGCATCGCCTTCGACTCGGGCGGCGTGGCCAGCGGGCCTATGACCGCCACCTTCCTCCTCCCCTTTGCCATGGGGGCCTGCGAGACTTTGGGCGGGGACATCCTGGCCGACGCCTTCGGCATCGTGGCCCTGGTGGCCATGACCCCCCTGGTGACCATCCAGGTCCTGGGGCTGTGGTACCGGCTCAAGACCCGGAAGGCCGCCGTCATCACCACGGTGGAGGAGCCGGACAGCATCATCGAGTACGACTTTGCCCCCGCGGGGGGATAGGAGGGACGCTATGGAACAGCTTGCCAGGCTGAAGCTGCTGGTGACCATCATCGACCGCCCCAAGGGGGATACCGCCGCCAAGATCTGCGCCGGTCTGGGGGTCCAGTTCCACCTGGGCCTTCTGGGCCGGGGCACCGCCTCCAGCGAGGTGCTGGACGTCCTGGGCCTGGGGGAGACCGACAAGGCGGTGATCCTGACCCTGGTGCCGGAGCCGCTGATCCCGGCGGTGAAGGGGGACCTGGTGCGGATGCTCCGCCTGCGCCACCCGGGGAAGGGCATCCTGTTCACCCTGCCCCTGTCGGGGATCAACCGGAGGTCGGCGGGCTGTCTTTCCCGCCCGGTGGAGCAAGAAGGAGGGAACGTTGTGGAGACCAAGGAAAAAAGCTGTGACTACGAGCTCATCGTGGCCTCGGTGGAGGCCGGGACCACCGACATGGTGATGGAGTACGCCCGGGCGGCGGGGGCCACCGGGGGGACCATCCTCCACGCCCGGCGGGCCGGGGTCCACGAGGCGGAGCGGTTCTACGGCATCACCCTGCAAAAGGAGCGGGAGATCCTGGCCATCCTGGCCCCCCGGGCCGGAAAGGCCGCTATCATGGAGGCCATCGCCCAAAACGTCCCCCTGGAGGGGGAGCAGGGGGGCGTGGTGTTCTCCCTGCCGGTGGACGGGATCGAGGGGCTGACCCTGGATTAGACAAGGGAGCGAGCGGAGGACCTGGGGGAGACCCCGGGTCCTTTTTTTGCCGCCAAGAAAAATGTCATCTGAAAAATCGCACAACCCGATCCCCAAAAATCCCCAAAAATTCTATGAAACCTTCAAAATTTTTCCTTGAC
>CANOCD010000023.1 GCA_947564495.1 uncultured Angelakisella sp.
CCCCCGGTGATTCCCTCTGATAACCCTGTTCCACCGGCGCACACTGTATGGCAGAAGCACTGATCCTATGCCAGACAGGAGGCGTCGCCATGACCCATCAGGAACAAGCCCTCTGGGAACAGTTCTGCCGGACCGGAGCAGTCTCCGATTACTTGGAATACCGGGCCGAGGCGGCCCAAACCCGCCCCGCCCCCCAGGAGGAACCAAAGGATGCAGCTTGGAACCAAAGCCCTGGTCCTCTCCGCCAAAAGCCTGGAGGACCATGACCGCCTCGTGGTGCTCCTCACCCAGGACCTGGGTGTCGTCACCGCCTACGCCAAAGGCGCCCGCCGCCAAAAAGGGACCATGGCCTCCGCCACCGAACAGCTCTCCTACTCCGCCTTCCAGCTCTTCAAAAACCGGGACCGTGTCTTTGTGGACCGTGCCGAGGCAGAGACCCTTTTCTTCGGCATCCGCCAGGACATGGACCGCCTGGCCCTGGCCTCCTACTTCTGCCAGCTCTGCCGGGAGCTCATCCCCGAGGAGGACACCCAGCCCGGCTACCTCCACCTGATGATGAACACCCTCACCCTCCTGGACCGGGGCGCCCTCCCCCTAAGCCAGCTGAAAGCCGTCTTCGAGCTGCGCCTCCTCACCATGTCCGGCTATATGCCCGACCTGGTGGCCTGCTCCGTCTGCGGGGACCTCCCCGGGGAGGAGCTGTTCTTCGCCCCCGCCGCCGGGGTCCTCTACTGCGGCAAACACCGCCCCCCGGAGGGCCTTGTCCCCCTCATCCCCCTGGCCCCCGGGGTGTTCCAGGCCATGCGCCACATCCTCTACAGCGACTTCGACAAGCTGTTCTCCTTCCGCCTGGGGGCCGAAAGCCTCTCCCAGCTGGCCGCCGCCAGCGAAGCCTACCTCCTGGCCCAGGTGGAGCGGGTCCTCCCCGCCCTGAACTTTTACAAGACGGTCTGCGCGCCGAACCTATAACGAGGGAAAAACATGAAAGATTGCCGCCTGCTTCTTTTCGACCTGGACGGGACCCTCCTCCGAAGCGACAAGACCATCTCCCGGGCGACGCTGGACGCCCTGGAACGGTGCCGGGAAAGGGGGCTCCTTCTGGGGGTCTCCACCTCCCGGGGGGAGCAGAACGCCCTCCCCTTTGTCGCCCGGCTTCGGCCGGAGGTGCTGATCACCAGCGGGGGCGCCCTGGTCAAGTACAAGGACGAGTACATCCTCCGGTCCGAGTTTTCCGGGGAGGAGACCCGCCGGATGATCGCCGCCAGGGAGGTCTGCGGCCCCGATTGCGAGATCACCGTGGACACGGTGGACCGCCATTACTGGAACTACAAGACCGACCCCAAAAAGCAGGACAGCAGCTGGGGGGATACCGTCTACACCGACTTTTCGGATTTCGGGGAGCCCTGCCTCAAGCTCTGCGTGGAGATCTTCGACGACGCCCGGGCGGAGCGGCTTCGGGGGCTGTTGGACCAATGCGACTGCCTCCGCTTTTCGGACGGGCACTGGTACAAATTCACCCAAAAGACGGCCACCAAGGAGCGGGCCATCCTGGAGGCGTGCGCCGCCTGCGGCATCCGCCCGAAGGAGGTCGCCGCCTTTGGGGACGATTACGCCGACATAGGGATGCTTGCCCTGTGCGGAAGGGGCATCGCCATGGGGAACGCCATCGACGCCGTAAAGGAAAAGGCCGATCTGGTCATCGGCGGCAACGACGAGGATGGCATTGCGGCGTATCTGTCCCAGTACCTATTATAACAACAAAAAACCCGAGCCGCCCCTTTTCCGGAGCGGCCCGGGTTTTTTACGTTGATCGGGTTTTCAGAGGACCTTAGTCCCGGGGACCCTCGGCCTCCTCAATGGCGGCCTCGGGGGAAACGCCGCTGTACATCACCTTCATGATGCCGGGGAAGTAGCGGTCCATCATGCTGTAGCCGCAGCCCACCTGGCGGTCGATGACCTCCTGGTCCAGGTCGATGTCGCCGCAGAAGTTGGTGACCTTGTACCGGACCTCGCCGTCGGAGAAGTCCAGCTCGAAGTTGCCGATGGTCAGGCCGTAGTTGGCACGGGTCAGGTACTCGGCGACCCGGAGGCGGGCCTCCTCGGGGACCTTCACGGGGCTGATGGAGTAGACGGTGAAGCCCTCGTCCCCACGGCCCACGACGATGGTCCGGCAGTTCTCCAGCTGCTTGGTACGCATCCCCATACGGATGATCTCATCGCCGTCCTGGTCGCTCTCCTCGTAAGAATAGTTCCAGTGGGCGTCGTCAAAGTTCCTGCGGATGGCATCCATGATCTTAGACATAGCTTGTGTTCTCCTTTTCTGTTTCGGATCGGCAGCCGCCGGTCCTTTGTATTGCCGCGTCCGGGGGGAGGCCATACATCCCTCCTCCCCCTAGGCGGAAGGCTCGATTTTACTCCTCGGACCGCATGGCCTTGGCTTCCTCGATGACGGCGGCCTCCAGCATCTGGGGCAGCTGCTCGTACCGCTCAAAGGTCAGCTCAAAGTCGCCACGGCCCTGGCTGATGGAGCGCAGGACGATGGAGAAGTCCAGCATCTCGCTCATGGGGACCTCGGCCTCGATCTCCTGGTAGCCGCCGGAAAGGGGGTTCATCCCCAGGACACGGCCACGGCGCTTGTTCAGCTCGCTGATGATGTCGCCGGTGTTGGCGTCGGGGACGGTGACCTTCAGGCTGCCGATGGGCTCCAGCAGGACGGGGCCGGCTTGGGGCAGGCCCGCCTTGTAGGCCAGGGAGGCGGCGGTCTTAAAGGCCATTTCGGAGGAATCCACCGGGTGGTAGGACCCGTCCACCAGGGTGGCCTTGAGGCCCACCACCGGGTACCCGGCGATGGTGCCCTGGCGGACACACTCCTGGAGGCCCTTTTCCACGGCGGGGAAGAAGTTCTTGGGCACGGCGCCGCCGAAGACGTTCTCCTCAAAGACCAGGCCCTCGCTGTCGCAGGGCTCGAACTCGATCCACACGTCGCCGAACTGGCCGTGGCCGCCGGACTGCTTCTTGTGGCGGCCCTGGACCTTTACCTTCTTGCGGATGGTCTCCCGGTAGGCGACACGCTGCTTGCCCAGGGTGATCTCGATGCCGAACTTGTTCTTCAGCTTGCTGACGATGACGTCCAGGTGCTGCTCCCCAAGGCCGGAGATCAGCTGCTGGCGGGTCTCGGTGTTGTTTTCAAAGGCGATGGCAGGGTCCTCCTCCATGAGGCGGAGCAGGGCCTGGGCGATCTTGCCCTCGTCCCCCTTGCCCTTGAGCTGGATGGCCATGGTGAGGCTGGGCTTGGGGAAGGGGGCCTTCTCGAAGAGGACCAGGCGGCGGGGGTCGCAGATGGAGTCCCCGGTGACCGCCTCGGCCAGCTTGCAGACCACCCCGATGTCCCCGGCCAGGATGCAGTCGGTGTCCTCCTGCTTCTTGCCCCGGATGGTGACCAGTTTCCCCATCCGCTCCGGCACCCCGGCCCGGACGTTGGTGGGGCTGGAGGCCGCCGCCAGCTTGCCGGAGACCACCTTGACGTAGGACATCTTGCCCACGAAGGGGTCAGTGACCGTCTTAAAGACAAAGGCGGCCAGAGGATCGTCGGCGGAGCAGCCCACGTAGAGCTCCTCCCCGCCGGGGGTCTTGACCTGCTCCCCGGCGTTGTCGGCGGCGGAGGGCAGGATGGTGACGATGGCGTTGAGCAGGGGGTTGATGGCCTCGGTGGTGAGGGCGGAGCCGCAGAACACCGGGGCGATGGCGCCGCTGCGGACACCCTGCAAAAGGCCCTTGCGGATCTCCTCCTGGGTGAACTCCTCCCCGGAGAAGAACTTATCCATCAGCTCGTCGGAGGTCTCGGCCACCGCCTCCTTGATGTCGTCCTTCAGGGCGTTGACCATCCCGGAGGCCCCGGCGGGGATCTCCACGTTGGTCTTGCTGCCGTCGGCGGCGTAGGAGAAAGCCCGGTCGTCCAAGAGGTCGATGTAGCAGACCACCTTGTGGTCCTCCACGTAGGGGACCACCATGGGGCAGGCGCTGGTGCCGAAGGCAGCGTGGAGCCCCTCCATCACCTTATGGAAGTCGGCGTGCTCGGTATCCATCTTGTTGATGTAAAAGAGCTTGGCCTTGCCCAGCTGGGAGGCCAGCTTGTAAGCCTTTTCGGTGCCCACGTTGACGCCGGATTTGGCCGACACCACGATGAGGACGCTTTCGGCGGCCCGGATGCCCTCGCTCATCCCCACGGCGAAGTCGAACAGCCCGGGGCAGTCGATGAGGTTCACCTTGTTGTCCTTCCACTCCAGGGGGGCGACAGAGGAGGACACCGAGACCTTCCTGCGGATCTCCTCCTGGTCGCAGTCACAGACGGTGTTCCCGTCGGCCACCTTTCCCAGGCGGTCGGTGGCGCCGGCCCGGTAGAGCATGGCCTCGGCCAGGGAGGTCTTTCCGCTCCCGCCGTGGCCCGCGATGGCAACATTTCTGATCTTATCCGCCGAGTATTGTTTCATGGTATGGCTTGCCCCTTTCTTTTCCCCGGTGGGGATGATCTTCCCGATAAAAACGGGGAAGCCCCGTTTCTAGCGATTTTGACACAAAAAAAGTCCTTTGCCAGAAGTGCCTTAGTACAATTATACATAATTCCGGGCAGAATAGCAACCACTTCTTTTCCATATCCCCTTGTGAACCATGCCAAAATCTGGCTGTGTTTTTTGTGCAAAAAGGCGAAGGCAGGCCTGGATTTGGGGTGGACGGCCCCCTGCTCCCCAAGGGATTGTAAACTGAAAAAATTTTTAGGTTGACAATTCGAGAAAAAAAGGGTATCATGGTTACCGGAAAAAAAGCCGGGGCCCGGAGCCATCCCCAAGGCCCCGGCAGAAAAGGAGTGTCATCTATGAAAAAGCTGTCTACCCGGGACCTGACCCTGGCGGCCCTCTTTGTGGCCGTCACCGCCGTCCTCTCCCAGATCGTCGTCCCCATGCCCCTGGTGCCCTTCAACCTGGGGGTGCTGGCCATCTTCCTCTGCGGGGGGCTGCTCCGGCCTGGCCTGGCCTTTCTCTCCATCCTCTGCTACCTGCTTCTGGGGGCGGTGGGGGCGCCGGTGTTCGCCCAGTTCAGCGGGGGTCCCGCCGTGCTCTTCGGGGTCACCGGGGGATACCTTATGGCCTACCCGGTGATGGCCTGGCTGGTGGCCTGGCTCATCCGGGTCTGGGCCGGGGATTCCTACTGGAAGCGTGTGGCGGCCATGGCCACGGCCCTCGTTCCCTGCTACCTGTTCGGCACCGCCTGGTTCGCCGTTTACCTCCACAAGTCCTTTGCCCAGGCGGCCTGGTCGGCCTGCATCCCGTTTATCCCCTTCGACCTGGCCAAGGCGCTGCTGGGGGCTTATGTCACCCTGGCGGTGGCACGGAGGATGAAGGTGCAGGAGGCCGTATGACGGCTGGCCTGCCAGCCCCGGCCCGCAAACTGTAGAGATACCAAAAACCAACGCCGCCGGCACATCCACCGGCGGCGTTGGTTTTATTTTCTGTCCCCCAGGTGTTTCGTCACAAAATCGGCAAACCCCTGGTAGGTATAGCCTTCCGGCTTTTCGCCATCGCAAACAGCGTTGAAGAAGCAGCTGGGGATCTCTCCCAGCTTGAGGCATTTCTGGACACAGAGGTCACACCCCCGGTGGTGGTTCACCGGGTTCAGGGGACAGCTGTGGTCCGAACAGGTGCAGAAGTCGCTCATCCCCGCCGCCCCCCAAGGAGTTTCGCCGCCGTGATGGTGTTCCGCATGAGCATGGTGATGGTCATGGGCCCCACCCCCCCGGGCACCGGGGTGAGGTACCCCGCCACCGGCTCCACCGAGGCGAAGTCCACGTCGCCGCAGAGCTTGCCGTTCTCGTCCCGGTCCATCCCCACGTCGATGACCACCGCCCCGGGCTTCACCATATCGGCGGTGACGAACTTGGCCTTGCCGATGGCCACGATGAGAATATCCGCCCGGCGGGTCACCTGGGGGAGGTTTTGGGTGCGGCTGTGGCAGATGGTGACGGTGGCGTTCTCGTGGAGCATGAGCATGGCCATGGGCTTGCCCACGATGTTGCTCCGGCCGATGACCACGCACTCCTTCCCCGTCACCGATACCCCGGTGGAGCGGATGAGTTCCAGCACCCCGGCGGGGGTGCAGGGGAGGAAGTCGTAGCTGCCCTGGACGATCTTGCCCACGTTCCGGGCGTGGAAGGCGTCCACGTCCTTTTCCGGGGCGATGGCGGCGATGACCGCCTCCTCCCGGATCTGCTTCGGGAGGGGCAGCTGGACCAGGATGCCGTGGACGTCCTCCCGGCGGTTCAGTTCCCCGATAAGGTCCAGAAGGGCCTCTTCGGTGGTGTCCCCGGGGAGCCGGTAGTCCCGGGAGCGGATGCCCAGCTCCTCGCAGGCTCTCATCTTGTTGCGGACGTACACCTGGCTGGCGGGGTCCTCCCCAACCAGCACCACCGCCAGGCCGGGGACCAGCCCCGCCTCCTTCAGGGCGGCGACCTCCGCCGTCATCTCCCGGCGCAGCCGGGCGGATACCGCTTTTCCGTCTATGATCACGGCCATGTCTGGCTCCTTTCCGCCCTCTCTGTCAGGGCTGGGGGATCTCTTTGTCGGACTGGGGCTCTGCCTCCTCCGGGGCCTCGGCGGCCTCCACGGGGGCGTCCTCGGTCCCCGCCTCGGCGGGGATGGCGGCCTGGGGCTCCTCACCGGCGGGGGGCTCCGCAGGGGATTCCTCGGGGACCTCTGCGGCTTCGGCGGGAGCGTCCCCGTCCAAGGCGGCTTCGGCGGGGGATTCTTCCCCGTCCTCGCTGGCCTCCACCAGGTCATCGCCCTCACCGGGAGCCTCGGAAGCCTCTTCCCGGGTCTCCCCGTCGGCAGAGGCGTCCCCGCCCTTGTTCTTCTCCTTGTCCAGCTCGGCGTCCACCTTGGCCATCCGCTCCCGGCTCTCGTCGGTATCCACGTAGAGGACAAAGGCGGCGGGGTCCTTCCGGCGGCGAAGCTCCATCACCGCCAGGATCAGCAGCGACCCGGCGCAGAGGGCCAGGGCCAGGACCTGGCTGACCCGGAAGGGGCCCCACATGAGGCTGTCGGTCCGCAGGCCCTCGATGAAGAACCGCCCCAGGCCGTACCAGGCCATGTAGCAGAGGCTCACCTGGCCGTCGTACTTCCGCCGGGGGGTGACAAGGAAAGCCAAAATCAGGAATCCCGCCAGATTCCAGCAGAACTCATAGAAGAAGGTGGGGTGCACCGGCACGGTGGGGTCCACCATCACCCCCTGGGCGGCAAGGCTGTCCGCCATGTTGAAGAGGTACCGGGAGACGGTGTTGGAGGTCATCCCCCAGGGGAGGGTGGTGTTGCAGCCGAAAGCCTCCTGGTTGAAGAAGTTGCCCCACCGCCCGATGGCCTGGGCCAGGAGCAGTCCGGTAAGGCCGCCGTCCAGGACGGGGAGAAACCGGGCCTTTTTGATCTTGCAGACGATCCAGCCGGTGAGGACCGACCCGATGACCCCGCCGTAGATGGCGATGCCCCCCTCCCGGAAGGCGAAAATTTTTAGGAGGTTATCCTTGTACATATCCCACTGGAAGGCCACGAAGTAGAGGCGGGCCCCCACCATGCCGCCTACCACCGCCCAGAGGAGGATGTCCAGGCCGTCGTAGGGGTGGACCCCCAGCTGCCGGGCCCGGCAGTGGAAGTACCACATCCCCGCCAGAAAACCCAGGGCAAAGGTGATGCCGTACCAATAGATGTTGTAGTTCCCGATGGAAAAGGCCACCCGGCTGATCTCAAAGTTGAGGCCCAGGCCGGGGAAGCTGACAAGTTCTGACATAACGGTTCGACTTCCTTTCGCAGATCACGCAGGGTTTACCACCGACAGGGCGCCGTACTCCGGGTCCAGGTCGGCTTGGAGGCGGGCCTCCAGCTGGGGGATGGTCAGCTCCTTCACCCAGTCCAGGATCTCGTACATATTGTCCATGCCGGAGAAGTGAGCCTGCATCAGCATACTGGCCACCGACTCCACCCGGCTGAAAATGCCGATATACCGCCCGTAGGCCGCCTTGCGGCACCGGCGGAAAGCCTCGGGGTCGATGCCCTCGGCCCGGACCCGGGCGATCTCCTCGCAGAGGGCCTGGTAGACCTTTTTGGGGTCCCGGCTCTCCCCGCCGTACATACAGCAGAGGTAATCCCGGCCGGCCAGGACCTCGCTGCCAAAGGACCCGTTGATGAGCCCCCCGTCGTAGAGCCGCCGGTAAAGGGGGCTGCTCTCCCCGCAGAGGATCTCCATGAGGATCTCGTCGGCCAGCTGGTTCTTCATGTTCTGGAGGCTGTCCCCGGCCTCCCCCTTGAAGCCGATCTGGAAGAGGGGGGTGGAGACCGAAAGGGACTGCTCCACGTAGTGGCCCCCAACCTCCTGGGGCTCCCGGGCGTTGCGCCACTGGATGGTCACGTCCTCCCCCTTTTTGAGGATGCGGTCGGCGGCCTCCAGGACGTCCTCGGGGCGGAAGTTCCCCGCCACGGTGAGGACCATGTTCCCCAGGCTGTAGAAGGTGTGGTAGCACCGGTAGAGGAGGTCAGAGGTGATCTCGGCGATGGATTCGGTGGTCCCGGCGATGTCCAGGCGCACCGGGTTCTTCTGGTACAGGGTCTGGAGGAGGTTGAAGAGGGACCGCCACCCCGGGTCGTCGTCGTACATCCGGATCTCCTGGCCGATGATGCCCTGCTCCTTCTGCACCGTCTCCGGGGTGAAGTAGGGCCGGGAGACGAAGTCCAGGAGAATTTCGATGGACTCCCGGAAATTCCCGGCGCAGCTGAACAGGTAGGCCGTTCGGTCGAAGGAGGTAAAGGCGTTGGCGTTGGCCCCGGTCCTGGCGTACTTGGCGAAGGCGTCCCCGTCCTCGCACTCGAACATCTTGTGCTCTAAAAAGTGGGCGATGCCGGGGGGGACCTCCACGAAGTCCTCCTCCCGCTGGGTCTTGAAGGTGGTGTCGATGCTCCCCACCTTGGCCGAGAACATGGCGTAGGCGGTGGAGTACCCCTCCATGGGGCAGAGCAGGATGGTCAGCCCCGAGGGGTGCTCCACCCGCTGGAACCGCTCCCCCAGGGCGGGGGAGGAAACGAACTCACTCCTCATCTTGGGCATCCTCCTTTTCCCCTCCCTTGCTGGCAAGGAAGTAGACGGTATCCAGGGTCACCTTTTTGGCGGCGGCCACGACCTCTTCCCGGCCGATGTCCCCCATGGCGGCGGCCACTTCCTCCGGGGTGTCGCTCCGGCCCAGAAGGATCTGGGTCAGATACCAGCTCTCCAGCCCCGAAAGGCTGTCCGGCACCGAGTGAAGGCTGTTGACATAGGACCGCCGGGCGGACTCCAGCTCCTCGTCAGTGAACTCCCCTTTGGCCACCGCCTCCAGCTGTTCCAGGATGGCGGCCCGGGCCTGGGGCTGGTTCTCCCGCTCCACCCCGATGTCCACCAGGGTGGCCCCGGTCATCTGGTCGAACCGGGCGGCGCAGTAGTAGCAGAGGCTCTTCTCCTCCCGGACATGGACAAAGAGCCGGGAGAAGGGGCTCCCCCCGTAGAGGAAGGTCATCAGCTTCATGGCGTCGGTCTCCCGCTTATCCGCCAGGTGTCCGGTGCGGAAGCCCAGGGCCATCTTGGACTGGGCGATGTCCAGTTCCACCGTCTTTTCCCGGACGGCGGCGGCGGTCTCGGTCACCGGCTCCGGGACAAAGGGGGCGGGGTGGCGCTCCAGCGCCCCGAAGAGCCGGGAAAACTCCTCCCGGGCGCTGTCGGGGGAACCACAGCCCACAAAGAGGATCTCCACCCGGGCGGTGTCCAGGAGACGGGCGTGGCGCTCCGCCGCCTCTTCGGGGGTGATGGCCTTTGCCTTTTCCACCCAGCCGTACCGGGGGATGGCAAAGCGGGTGCCCTGGAACATCAGGGCCCGGCACTGGTTGACGGTGTAGGCCCGCTTGTCGTTGATCTCCGCCTGGATGGTGTCCACAAGGTTCTGCCGCTCCAGTTCCAGGTCCTCCCTGGGGAAGGCCCCGTCCGTCACGTTGGGGGTCAGCACCAGCTCCCCCAGGAGCCGGGCGCACCCGGCGGTGACCTCCTCCCGGTCCAGGGCAAAGCGGTCGTCGATGCCCACGATGGCGCAGCTGAGGACCTGGCGTTCCCCGATCTTCATCACGTCGGCGCTGAGGGAGGCCCCGTAGAGTTCGCAGAGGGTCTTGCTCAGTTCGGTAAAATCGGGGCAGTTTTTGCTCCCCCGGCGCAGGAGGAAGGGGAGGATGGCGTTCACCGTCACCGTCTCCTCCTCCAGGGGGGTCAGGAGATTCACGCTGATAAGGTTATGCTTGAACTTCCGGTCCTGGATGCTGGTGAAGTACACTTCGTTCCCCAGCCGGACCCGATCCAGCTTCTGCTTCATTGGCTCGCTCCCTTGTTTTTTTGGCGGGGATGACCCGCAGTTCTTTTTATTATACACAACCCCGGGAGGAATTTCCATAGGGCAGGGGGGGTAGAAGGGGAGGTTTACAAAAAATTCACGCC
>CANOCD010000024.1 GCA_947564495.1 uncultured Angelakisella sp.
CCAAGCTCCTGGGACTGATCCTCACCGGCATCAACAACCCCTTTATGGCGGAGCTTGCCTACCACATCGACCGGCAGGCCAGGGCCCGGGGGTACAACATCATCCTCTGCAACTCCTCCCGGAACCTGGACCAGGAGCGGGAGATCTTCGAGCTGATGATCGGCCGCCAGGTGGACGGGGTCATCCTCTTTCCCTCCAGCCCGGAAAGCTACGACAGCCTGCGCCCCTACCTCCCCCGCCTGCCCACCGTGTTCGTGGGGGAAAACCTCCGGGAGGCCCAGGAGAGCTACGTCTCGGTGGACAACTTCCGGGGGACCTACATGGGGGTGGAGTACCTCCACCGCCTGGGCCACCGGGACATCCTCTACTTCGGACGCCGCCGGGGCAGCACCACCCACCAGCTCCGCTGCGACGGCTACGACGCCGCCTGCCGGGACCTGGGCCTGACCCCCCAATACTGCAACAGCACCTTCCCCTCCACCTCCATCAAATACGGCTACCAGCTGGCCCGGCAGCTTTTTTCCCAGGAGCGCCGGTTCACCGCCATCTTCGCCGCCTCGGACACCAACGCCCTGGGCATCATGAGCGCCACCGAGGAGTGCGGCATCCGCATCCCGGAGGACCTGTCCCTCATCGGCTTTGACAACATCAGCTACGGCGCCCTCCCCCGCATCGAGCTGACCACCGTGGAGCAGCCTATGAAGCTGCTTGCCTCGGAGGCGGTGGACATCCTCCTGGAGAAGGTGGAGAACGAGCTGGTGGGGTACACCCACCGGATCTTGATGCCCACCCTGATCGAGAGGTCCTCCTGCCGGGCGCCGGGGCGGTAAAATAAGATATGGTTTTGCAAGAAAAGCCCTTGCCGGTCTTGTCATCGGCAAGGGCTTTCCTTAAATATAAACCTTTCAGGTCACGGCAGGAACTCCACCTTGCGGCTCCCTTCGGGCCGCCGGAAGTGCCGCAGCTGCTCCCAGCAGGCCCGGCTCTCGTCGTTCACCGCCCCGTGGGGCATATTCTCCATGACGGTCACCGCCACCCGGACCTGGCCGTCGGGCCCACGATAGCCGGTGACGTCAAAGCGGTCCCCGCCGGCGTACCCGGCGGCGGTGTCCAGGGTCTCCCCCGCTTCCCCGCAGCGGTTGGCCCGGAGCATGGCGGGCAGGAACAGGTTGGTGTCCGGCATCGCCTTGTTGTCCCGGTCGCCGTAGTAGAAGAAGCAGGGCAGCTCCCAGCCCTCGGCCAGGAACCGTTCCTCCGCCGCCCGGTAGACCGGGCCGCACTCTTTGGCCCCCGCCCCGGCCTCGTACAGGGTGACGCTGTCAAGGCCCGGGCCGTTCCAGGGGGAGATGGCGGCAAAGCACTGGGGATGGGTGATCCCCGCCTCTCGGGTGATGACCGCCCCGTTGGAAAAGCCGGTGAGGTAGACCCGGCTGGTGTCGATGGCGTAGACCTCCGCCATGACACGGATCATCTCGGGGAAAGCCTCCAGGTCCCGGTCCATCACCCAGATGTTCCCGGGGGAGTCGGGGGAGACCAGGACGAAGGCCCGGGTCTCGTCGGCCAGGGCGTCCCAGCCGGTCTTGGAGGTGAACATCCAGGCGGGCTCCCCCCGGCCGTGGACGGTGAACACCAGGGGCAGACCGGCGGCCTCCTTGGCGGTCATCCCGGCGGGGAGATGGACGAAGAAGTCGTAGTCCAGCCCCCCGGTATGGGCGGTGTGGCGGACGTATTTGGGGCTGTGGTAAAACTCCCAGCGGCTGTCCACCCGGGCCAAGGTGCCGTCAGGGCTGTTCTTCCAGCGGATGACATGGCAGAACAGTTCACGGGCGATGAGCTGGGCCAGCCCCGGCTCGGAGCCGTAGCTGCCGGGGAAGACCCGGACCTGGGCCGCCCCGTCCCCATCCTGGCAGAGGGCGGAGGGGAGGCCGTGGAGGGGGGCCTCCTCCCCTTGGGGGTCAAAGCCGCCTGCCCGGGCGAAATACTCCGCCGCCCGGCGGGCAGCATCCCCGTCCTGGCCGAAGAGCCAGAGGGCCACGGGGGTCTCCTTGTTTTTGCGGTGGTAATTCTCGCTGACCTCGGGCACCAGCCAGTGGCTGGAGGGCTCCTCCCCCGGGGCGTAGTCGCCGGGAGCGCCGTTCACCAGGGCCGTGGCGGCAAAGAGGTTGGGGCATTTCACCAGGGCGTTCCCGGCGAAGGCCGCCCCCTCCTCGTACCCGGCCAGGTAGAGGATGGTCTCCCAGCACCAGAGGACACCGCCGCTCCCCCGGATGGACTGGCCGCTCCGGGTGTGGAAGGACCGGCAGGTCCGGCGGTAGAGGTCCAGGAAAAGGTCGGGGCTTTCCGCCTCCCAGCCCTTGGGGGCCAGGGGCATCACCAGGACGGCGGCCAGCTCCTCGGCCATATCCTGCCAGCCGGAGGAACGGGCGAAGGCTTCCAGACCCTCCAGGGTGGCGGCGTCCCTTTCCGGGGCGCAGAGGTACAGGGTCTTGACCGGGTCGTGTCCGGCCTTGGTGGAAATGTAGGAGTAGACGGGAGGGGTCCCCACAGGCGGTCATCCTTTCCTTGCAATATGGGCGGCATGGCGGGTCAGAGGTCCCCGCCGCGCCTGGAAATGAGGAGCGTTTTACAACACCCAGGTGCAGAGCCCGGGGAAGAGGGTGAAGATGGTGATGATGAGGGTCATGCCGAACCACAGGGGCAGCACCTTTTTACAGATGGCCATGGGGTCCTGGTTGGCAACGGGGGCGATGACGTAGAGGCTCATGCCGAAGGGAGGGGTGAGGCTGCCGATGGCGCCGATCCCCGCCTGGCTGACGGCAAAGACGGTGATGTCGATGCCGAACCGCTGGGCCACGGGGTTGACGATGGGGCCGACGATGGCGCCGGGGTTCATAAACAGCATGGCGATACTCATGATGGCGATGCTGCCCAGGAGGAAGGCGGTGGGGGTGCCGAAGGCGGAGGAGACGGCGGCGGCCACCACGTCGTTGAGCTTAAAGGCCCCCAGGAGCTTGGCGAAGGAGACGGCGAAGGCCAGCAGCATGGCCAGCTTTGCCACCGCCTTGACCGAACCCCGGATGGTCATCCACATCTCCGCCGGGGAGACGGTCTTGTAGATGAAGAGGGAGACGATGGCGGCGTAGACCACCGAGACGGCGGCGGCTTCGGCGGTGGAGAAGATGCTGGAGAAGATGCCGCCCAGGACGATGACGGGGCAGAGGAGGGCGAAGACGCTGTCAAAGAACACCTTGCCGAAGCCCATGTCCCGGAGTTCCTTCACCTTGGCCTGGATCTTTTCCTGGTCCCCGGCGTCCTTGCGGCAGTGGAGGACGGTCATCAGCAGAAGGAAGGCACCGCAGGTAAGGCCGATGACCATGGCCACCTTGAACTGGTCGTTGAGGGTGGTGAAGCCCTCCCCGATGCTGGCCTCGATGATGGTGAAGCCCTGGAGGATGGCGCTGCTGGGGGGGATCAGCTGGCCCAGGGCCCCGGCGCAGGCCAGCATGGCGGCGAAGTACACCACGTCGTAGCCCATCTCCACCAGGTAGGGCAGCACCATACAGCCCACGGCGGCCACCACGGCGATGCCGGAACCGGAGATCATGCCGTAGAAGAGGGAGGTGATCACCGCCACCACCGGGAAGCAGCTCCGGGAGTTGCCGAAGAGGTAGCCGAAGATGTTGAAGATCCGCTCGGTGAGGCGGCCCTTGCTCATCAGCTCCCCGGAGATGACGAAGAGGGCGATGGCCACGTAGGTGTCCTTGGCGGCGGCGGAGCAGAGCCAGCCCACGATGTCCGCCAGGGAAAAGACCGACTGGCCGGTGGCCAGGCTGGGGATGACGAAGGCCAGGCCGTAGCTGGCCACCATGGGCAGCCCCATGAGGAGCATGGGGGCGAGCATGAGGATAAAGATGAGTGCCAACATTGTTTCGTTCCCTCCTTCTTTACTTGGCGGGGGCCTTGACGGCGCCCGTCAGCGACTGGATGTTCCGGACAAGGCAGAGGGCGTAGCCCGCCACCGAGGCGGCGTAGACGATGACCAGGGGGACCTGGGAGAGCTTGCCAGCGTCCCCGGCGGCGGCGGTGCGGCCCACAAAGGCGAAGGCCCCCATGAGCAGGCAGGCGCTGAGGAAGATGTTGACCACCCCGGCAATGAGCTTCAGCACCCGCTGGACGCTTTCCCCGTACTTGGCGGAGAGCATGGTCACCGCCACGTCGCAGCCCTTCTTGGCGCAGAAGGCGCCGGAGAGGAAGGCGATCCAGACGTAGCAGTAGATGGCCAGCTCCTGGGGCAGCCCCACCGAGGCGGCTCCCACCACATGGAGCAGGGCGTTGACCGCTTCGAGGACCACCATGCCGCAGATGAGGACGGCGATGGCGTACTCCTCAAAATTGTCGATGTACTTTTTCATGTTCCGTTTCCCTCCTTACAAAATGGATACACCCTTTTGCCGCCACCCGGCGGCCTTTTGATAGATTCATTTTAACGCAGAGCGAGGCAGTGCCACAACGGATAGACCGGCAAAATCTGTTTCTATTCTACACGTTCACGGATTATTTTTGCTTTTTCTGAAAATAACTGTTCTAAAATAGAACGTTTTGAGAAAAACCTGTGAAAATCGCTTCAAACAGAAACATTCAGCCCGGCTTTTTCCTTTGGAGCAGATGGACGGCGAAGCCCCCGATCTCCCCCCGGAGGCAGACAGCCTTTATCCCTGCCGCCCCCGGGCCATCCGGGCGGCGTACTGGATGGCGTTGAGGAGGCTCAGTTCGTTGCACTTTCCCGTCCCCGCCAGGGCAAAAGCGGTGCCGTGGTCCACGCTGGTCCGGATGACAGGCAGCCCCAGGGTGATGTTGACCCCCTCCACCGCCTTCCAGCTCTGGGCCTCCCGATCGTAGACGAAGCCCACCGTCTTGAGGGGGATGTGCCCCTGGTCGTGGTACATACAGACCACCATGTCGTACCAGCCCCCCAGGGCCTCGGAAAAGACCGAATCGGGGGGGACAGGCCCGATGGCGTCGATGCCCTGTTCCTTGGCCTCCCGGATGGCGGGGCCGATCTCCTCGATCTCTTCCCGGCCAAAGAGTCCGTTTTCGCCGCAGTGGGGGTTGAGGCCCGCCACCGCCACCCGGGGCTTCTGGATACCCAGATCCCGGCAGGCTTCCCAGGCCAGCCGGATGACCTCCAGCACCCGGTCCTTCTTCACCCGGCGGCAGGCCTCCGCCAGGGAGCAGTGGGTGGAGACGTGGACCACCCGCAGGTCGTGGTGGGCCAGCATCATGGTGTACTTTTTAGTGCCGGTAAAGGTGGCGTAGATTTCGGTGTGGCCGTCAAAGTGGATGTGGCCCTCGGGATCGCACCCCGCCTCCAGGGCCAGGTTCAGGGCCTCCTTGTTCAGGGCGTTGGTGCAGGTGGCGTCCACCTCCCCGGCCATGGCCAGGCGGATGGCCTCCCGGACGCAGCGGAAGGCGGCGGTCCCCCCGGCAACGCTCACCTGCCCCAGGGGGAAGGCGGCGGGGTCGGGGATCAGCTCCAGATGCAGCACGTCCACCGTCCCGGGCATGAAGCAGGCGTCGGACACCTTCTCGCACCGGTGGATGGTCATATCCGGGCGGCCCACCAACCGGGCGGCCTGCTCCAGCATCTTGGCGTCCCCGATGACCAGGGGGCGGCAGTCCTTGTACAGTTCCTCATGGGCCAGGGCCTTGACGGTGATCTCCGGGCCGTTCCCGGCGGGGTCCCCCATGGTGATGGCGACAACAGGTCTTTCCTTCATTTCTGATACCCTCCCTTAGCACATACCCTTGGCGGCGTTTTCCGCCAGGACCTTTTTCAAAGCGGCGATCCCCTCCTCCGGCACCTGGCAGAAGGGGGCCCGGCAGGGTCCCACCGGGTGCCCCAGCAGGGCCACGGCGGTCTTGATGATGGTGTTGGGGTTGCCGTACTTAAAGCACTCCCGCAGGGACTGGATGCTCTCGTTGGCGGCCCGGGCCTCTTGGATCTTCCCCTCCCGGAACAGGTCGTAGACCGAGGCCAGGGTATGGGGATAGACGTTGGCGCACCCGGCGATGCCCCCGGTCCCCCCGGCCAGCAGGGTCCAAAGGATGAGCTGGTCGTTCCCCGAGAGGACAGCGAAGGGGCCGTTCTCCTTCTCCTTCCCCGCCTGGATGTAGGCCAGGATGTTCTGGAAGTTCCCGCTGGAATCCTTGGCCCCCACGATGTTGTCGATCTTGGCCAGCCGGGCCACGGTGGCGGGGGCCAGGGCGTTGCCGGTGCGGGCGGGGATGTTGTAGAGGACGACAGGCAGGTCCACGGCGGCGGCCACCGCCTTGTAGTGCTGGTACAGTTCCTCCTGGCTGGCGGCGGCAAAGCCGGGGGTGATGATGGACAGGACGTCCGCCCCGGCGGCCTTCGCCATTTTGCTCTGGCGGATGGTCTCCCGGGTGGAGACGCAGCCGGTCCCGGCGTAGACCGGCAGCCGCCCGGCCACCTCCTCCACCACCGTTTCCAGCACCCGGCGCTTCTCCTCTTCCTCCAGGATGTAGCCCTCCCCGTTGGTGCCGAAGCAGAAGATGCCGTGAACGCCCCCCTCCATCTGGCGGCGGACCTGGCGGCGAAGCTCCTCCAGGTTCAGTGTTTCGTCCTTGTTCATCGGGGTGACGACAGGCGGGATGATGCCCTTGATCTCCACTGGTCTCATGGCGATGACCTCCTTATAGTACCTCTTGGTACAGTTTTTTGGCGTCCTCCAGGGTGACCTCCCGGGGGTTGTTCACTAGGAGCCGCTGGACCTCCATCCCGGCGGCGGCCAGCCGGTCCAGGTCCCCGGCGGGGACCCCCAGTTCCCGGAGGCTCGTGGGGATCTTCAGGCGGCGGACGATCTCCTCCAGCCGGGCGATGACCCAGGCGGACTTTTCCTCCGGGGCCCGGAGCCGCTCTTCCTCGTGGCAGCACCGGTCGTAGACCCGGGCCAGGCGGTCCCGGCAGGCGGGCTCGTTGAAGCGAATCACCGGGGCCAGGAGGACGGCGTTGGACACCCCGTGGGGGATGTGGTACCTCCCCCCCAGGGGGTAGCTGAGGGCGTGGACGGCGGTGGTCCCCGAGGCGGTGATGGCAAGGCCCCCGTAGCAGGCGGCCAGCTGCATCCGCTCCTTTTCCGCCATGGCCTCGGGGTCCAGGCAGGCTTTTTCGATGTTGTTTAGGATGAGGTCCAGCCCCTCCAGGGCGTAAAGGTCGCTGAGGGGGTTGGCCTTGTTCCCGGTGTAACACTCGATGCAGTGGGCCAGGGCGTCCACCCCGGTGGCGGCGGCGATCCTGGGGGGCAGGTCCTTGATGAGCCGGGCGTCCAGGATGACGTAGTCGGCCACCATGGCGTCGCTGACGATGCCCGCCTTCAGCGCCTTTTCCGGCACCGCCACGATGGCGTTGGGGGTCACCTCCGCCCCGGTCCCCGCCGTGGTGGGGATGAGGACGGCGGGCAGGCGCTTCCTGGCCCGGGAGGGGTCCTCCAGCAGGTCCCGGACGGTGTAGTCCCGGGTGGCCAGGACCCCGGCCAGCTTTGCGGTGTCCAGGACGCTGCCGCCGCCGCAGGCCACGATCATATCCGCCCCGGCCTCCCGGAAGCGGTCAGCCAGACCCTGGACCGTGTCACAGTCGGGCTCCGGGGGGATGTCGTCCAGGACGTAGTAGTCCACCCGGGCGTCCTCCACGGCGTTTTGGACCAGGGGGAAGAGCCCGGCGGCTTTTATCCCCTTGTCGGTGAACACCGCCGCCCGCTTTGCCCCGGCGGCCCGGAGGATGGCGGTGAGGTTTTCCATGGCGTTTTCCCCGCTGTAAACGGCACGGGGCATTTTGAGACTGTAGGTGGTAAGCATGAGAAGCCCTCCTTATCTTGTCCGGGCGGCGGTGGGGTTGTAGAGCCCCACCCGCTCCCGCTTTTGGCCCATGACCGCCTCCTCGGTGAAGGAGAGGTACTTGATCCCCTTCCGGGTGCGGGCGGCGTAGGCCAGGTGGAGCCGCCCGTCCCGGGACTGCATGAGATAGGGGTACTCGTACTGGAGGTTGTTGGTCCGGTTCTCCTCCCCCATGAACCCTTCCCCCCGCTCCATCCAGCGGATCATGGGGAAGGTCAGGCCGCCGTCCTCCGACAGGGCCACCGCCACCGGGCACCGGAGCCCCGGCCAGGCGGCCTTGCCGGGCCGGGGGTCGGGGGTGCGGGTTGGGTTATAGACGATGGCGACCCGCCCGCTTTGGAGCCGCAGGGCGCTGATGCTGGAGTTGTTGTTGGGCAGAGGGGTGGGGACCGGCTCGGTCCAGCTCTCCCCCTGGTCGGCGGACTCGCTGCGGTAGATGAAGTCCGCCTCCCGGCTCCGCATAAAGGCGGCCAGGCGGCCCTCCCCCAGCTCCACCACGTTGGCGTGGACCCGGCCCCGGCTCCCCGGCATCATCACCAGCCGCCAGCTTTCGCCCCCATCGTCGGAGATGCGGAAGGCGGTGGGGTCCCCGGAAAGGCCCTCCGCCGAATCGGTGCAGAGCCAGTTGGCGAAGATCCAGCGGCCGCTGCTAAGGACCTGTATGGGCTGGCGGCAGAAGGTCCCCTCTTCGGGGAAGAGGGTGTCGTAAGGCCCCCAGGTCCTTCCGCCGTCCAGGCTCTTCTGCCGGCGCACCTGGGAGGTGTACTGCATATTGTCCTTTCCCGGCTGGCGGTCCAGCTGGGCGGTGTAGAGGGCCCAGACCTCCCCCTGGGGGGCCAGGAAGAGGGAGGGGTTCTGCTCGCTCCGGGCGGGGTCGCCGGAGATGTCCACCGGGGGCAGCCAGGCCCCCTCCCCGGCGGGGAGCCGGGAGCAGACGATGCGGATGTCGGCGCTCCCCTCGTAGGTCCCGGCGAACCAGGCGCAGAGGAGGCTCCCGTCGGGGAGTTCCAGCAGGGCGGGGGCGTGGGCGGTGGGATAGCCCCCTGTGGGGAGCAGGGCCTCCACCGTGCCCATCTCCGGGTCATGGTACAAGGTTCCGTCGGCGGTCAGGCCGGGAAGCACAGGGTAGGTCATAGCGTTTCCTCCTCTTGGTTTGGGGTGGTATGGGTGGCGGCCAGCATCGCCGGCATCTTTTCGATGAGGTCCTCCCCGCCGAAGCCCCCGGACTTGGAAATGACGTAGCGGGTGCAGTTCCGGTAGGTGAAGCGGGAAAGCACCACCCCTCGCTCCAGCTCGCAGACCGGCTGGAGTTCCCGGACCCCCATGTAGTCCATGCACTGGAGGAGGGTGTCCCCCCCGGTGACCAGCAGCGTCCCCAGGGCGGGGGTGGGGAAAAGGCGGCTGACCATATACCCCACCGACCGGGAGATGCCGGTGCGGATGTCCTCGGTGGTCAGCCCCCGGGCGGCGGCGTAGGCGGCGGTGGGGCCGTTGCCCCCGAAGTCGTTGGTCTCGATGATCCGCCAGGGCTCCCGCTCCAGGATGCCCTGGAGGACGCCGAACTCGGCAGCCCCCTGTTCGGTGAGCCAGTAGTCCCGGTCCAGCTTCTGTTCCGGGGAAAGGCGGATGCGGAGGAACCCGGCCCCCTCCGCCCGGTCCAGCTGGGCGATGGTGATGGGGTTGACGCTGCCGCAGATGACCAGCAGCCGGGTGTCCAGGGGGGGCGGCGGGACGGGGCCGCCCCTGCCCAGGCCCAGCAGCCCCGGGATCACCGCCCCGAAGCCGGCGCACCCCGCCATGATCCGGAGCTTTCCCGCCTCCAGCAGCCGCCCCCCGGTGGCCCGCAGGTCCTCCGGGGTGGCGGCGTCAAAGACGGTGATGCCCTTTCCTTCCGGCGGGGGCCCTTCGGCAAGGGGCGGGCGGCTCTCCACCGGCAAAGAACACTGCTCGGCAATGAGTTCTGTGACCCGGGAGTGGCGCACCGGCTCGAAGGGGTCCCTGCCAAAGACGCTTTCCGCCACCGGGGTCTCCCCGATGTAGTGGACCCCCTGCCGGGTCACCCGCCCCATCTGGGGAAAGGCGGGGAGGAAGGGGAGCCACCTCTCCCCGCTGGCGGCAAGGAGGGCGGCCAGCTCCGCCCCGATGTTCCCCCGGAGGGCCGAGTCGGTCTTTTTGTAGATGTGGGGGACGGCCAGCTCCACGGCCTGGCGGACGATCCCCGCCACCGCCCGGCGGGCCTCCCCCGGGAGGAGGTGCCGGGTCTCGGCGTCCACCACCAGCACCTCGCAGGCCGGGGCCCCCTCCAGGCCCAGGCCCGGCCCCGCCAGGACCCGGACGTCGGCGCCCCAGGCGGAAAACTGGACCCCGGTATCCAGAGCGCCGGTGAAATCATCCGCAATGATGAGCAGTTTTGGCATGGTCTTTCTCCTCCTGTCGGGTCGGTCACGACGGTATCTATTGTACCAGTTCCTTTCCCCCGCCCCAAGTCCACCGGCGGCGAAAACTGTCCTAAAATAAAACGATTTGATATTTTCTCCGAGCGTCCCCGAAATAACGTTCCAAAAAGAAACGTTTCT